>JAKEEL010000283.1 GCA_022616595.1 Methylococcaceae bacterium | reverse complement strand
TTTTACCCACGCCGGGTGCCCCGATGAAGACTACGTTTTCCCGGTTGTCGATAAAACCAAAGTCTAATAGGCTGTTGATTTCACGCTTGCTGATGGTCGTTGCTTTACGGATCGGCGCCGCTCTGCGATTCCAGATGATGGGTGCCCGGAGCATACACGTAGTCGGTGATCGCGCCGTTTTCGGAGTACGTCAGCCGGTTCCCGTTCCGGTCGTAGCTATACTCCCGACTGACTGAACCGGAGATGGCGTTCTGCAAACGATCCAGGGGATCGTAAGCGTAATTTTGATCCGCCGAAGCGGTCAGGTTGTCGGTCTGCGCGACCAGATTGTCGGCGGCGTCGTAGAGATAGCTCAGATCCGAAACGATGCTGTGGGCTTGAGCGGTCAAGCGGTAATCCAGATCGAAGAAACGGACAAGCCCGATGCCGTTGCCGAAAGTCATAGCCGACCTCGGTCCGAAGGGCTCGTAGTCCAAGTTGTCGACCACGATTTTGGTGCTGCCTTGGTGAGTGGTCGTGACCGACTCGATTCGTCTCTGATTATCGCGAATATAATCGACCGTGCGACCCGAGGGGTAGACTATTTGATTCGGTTGATCGGAGCCGTTGTAGGAATACGCGGTCGAATGCGTAACACCGTCCCGGAGGGTGGTTCGAATCTTTAGATTGCCGCGCAGGTCGTAGGCGTAATCGCTCGTGCCGCTCGCATCCGTCATCTGCGTCAAATGTCCGATGCCGTTCGTGCCCTGATCATAGGTCAGTGTGACATTCAGGGTGCTGTCCGGATATTGAATCCCGGTGAGACGGTTGAGCGCGTCGTATTGATAACCGGTCGTCACGCCGCGCGCGTCGGTTTCGGTGATGCGATTGCCGGCCGCATCGTAGGTGAAACGCTGTGTTTCCGGTATCCGGGCTGTCCAAGCGAATCAGGTCGCCCAACGGCGTCCGGGTATAGCGGGTGACCAAGCCTTCGGCATCGGTCACCGCGGTGATCCGGTCCAGCGCGTTATATTCGAAACTTGAAACGCCATCGGCCGCATCGGTTCGTTCGACCACTCCATTCAGCGCGTCAAAGGCCAGCAGCGTTACATGGTTGCGTCCGTCGATCCTGCTATCCGGGTTGCCGTTCTTGTCGTAGGAATAGCGGTTCAACTGTCCTTCCCCGCCGGTATGGCTGATCATCCGGCCGAGTTCGTCGGGGGTCGCCGTTCCGCCGGATCAGGCTCTCAGTTTTTCTTCAAGATCCAGTTCCTTGATTTTACGTGTCAAGGTATTCCGGCCATAACCCAGCAAGCGGGCCGCCTCTTGTCGCCGTCCTCCGGTGAAATGAAGCGCGGTCTTGATCACCGTGGTTTCAAAATTCATGATCGCCTGTTTGGCGATTCCGGAATCACCGTTGGTGAGCCTTCGTTCCACCCAGTTTTTCAGGTAGATCTGCCAATCATCGTTTTCGGGCAGGGCGCTGGTCGACAAATTCATCAATTCGGGCGGCAAATCATCCAGATGGATATCCTGTCCGGAAGCCATGACCGCCAGCCAGCGGCAGGTATTTTCAAGCTGTCGGACGTTGCCGGGCCAATCCAGCTCGCAAAGGTAGCGTTCCACCTCGGGCAGCAAGGTTTTGGGTTCCATTTTCAATTCCAGACTCACTTGTTTCATGAAATGGTTCAACAACAAGGGGATGTCCTGGCGCCTTTCCCGAAGCGCGGGTATGTGCAGCCGAATGACGTTCAGCCGGTGAAAAAGATCGTCTCGGAATTTGCCCTGCCTGACCAGTTCTTCCAGGTTTTGATGGGTCGCCGCAATGATCCGGACATCGACTTTGATCGGCGTATGCCCTCCGACCGGATAAAATTCCCCGTCGGCCAGCACGCGCAAAAGGCGGGTTTGCAGTTCGGCGGGCATGTCGCCGATTTCGTCGAGAAAAAGGGAACCGCTGTTGGCCTGCTCGAAGCGTCCTACACGGCGGTTTTGTGCTCCCGTGAATGCGCCCTTTTCGTGTCCGAAAAGTTCGGATTCCAGGAGATCCCGCGGAATCGCCGCCATGTTCAGCGCGATGAACGGATTTCCGGAACGCGGACTGTGCCGGTGCAGGGCTTTCGCGACCAGTTCCTTGCCGGTTCCGGATTCACCGTTGATCAACACGGTGATGTGGGATCGCGCCAATCTTCCGATCGCGCGGAATACTTCCTGCATGGAAGGGGCCTCACCGATGATTTCGGGTGCTGAATGAGTCATCGGTTCTGAAACTTCGCTCGCCGAGACAGTCCGGCGCCGGACCTGGGCGCAGGCGCGCCGTACCAGGTCGACTGCCACATTCAGATCGAAGGGTTTCGGTAAATATTCGAAGGCTCCTCCATGAAATGCCGAAACCGCGCTCTCCAGATCGGAGTGGGCCGTCATGATGATGACCGGCAGATCCGGGTAAAGGGTTTGCAGCCGGCCCATCAGGTCGAGGCCGTCGATGCCGGGCATTCGCACATCGGTGACCACAACATCCGGCACTTCCTGTTCCAGAACCTTCAGCAACTCTCCTGCGTTGCAAAAACAGCGTACGGCAACGCCCGATTTCTGCAGCGCTTTTTCCAGAACCCACCTCATCGATCGGTCATCGTCGACGATCCAGACGCGGTACGTATTATTCATTTCCGTTTCCCAGTGGTAAAAATATCGAAAAAACTGTATTTCCCGGCGAGCTTGTGCATTCGATCAAACCTCCGTGCTGGTTAACCAGCGATTGCGCGATGGACAAGCCGAGTCCGGTGCCTTCGGCCCGTCCCGTGACGAGCGGATAAAAAATTTGCCCGATGAGTTCCTTGGGAATTCCGGGCCCGGAATCTACGACATCGATTTTGGCCGTCAATTTGTAGCGGCAGGAACCAATCGTCATGTGTCGGTCGACGCGCGTTCTGAGCAGAATTTCGCCCTGGTTTCCGATCGCCTGCGCGGCGTTTCGAACGATATTCAGGATCGCCTGGATGAGTTGGTCCGGATCGCAGATCATCTCGGGAATACTCGGGTCATAATCCCGGTTGATCGTGACACCCTTGGGCACTTCGGCCTGGACCAACTGCCTGACCCGTTCGAGAATCTTGTGGATGTTGGACAGGCTTTTCTGCGGGGGCTTGTTCGGTCCGACGATCCGGTCCAAGAGTTCCTGCAGCCGGTCCGATTCTTCGATGATGATGCGCGTGTATTCATCGTATTTGCCGTTCAGCTCCTGATCGAGCAACTGGGCCGCGCCGCGTATCCCGCCGAGCGGATTCTTGACTTCGTGCGCCAAGCCGCGCAACAGCAACCGCGACGCATGCTGCTGCGACAATAACTGCGCTTCGCGCGAAATTCGAATCTGCAGGTCGAGCTGATGGATTTCCACCAAAAGCGAAGTACATTCATTCCCTTCAAACAGCGGCGTGACAAAAAAATTAACCGTAATCGAGGCGTCGTTGAGGTCTATGATCAGGTCCCGCTGGGCATAGGACACGCCGCTTTCGAGGCAGCGGGTGAAATCGCCTGCGATGTCGATGTCCGGGCAATTGAGTACCTCGGTGACATGCAAATTCAGAAAATGTCGTGAACTTCCGCCGAGCAGTTGTTCTCCGGCATCATTCACGTATCGGAGCCGCATCCGATCGTCGAACAAAAACACGGCACCGGTAAGACTGTCCAGTATCTGCCGGTAATCCGCAGGTTCCTTTTTGATACGCATGGAAGCCGAAATGCAACTTATGGACCAAGGCCTTGGCGATGATCGCTCGCGGGTCTGGGATCAAATCATTTCGATTATTGTAATGCGCTTTAGCACGGTGCGGAAAGAGCCCTGCAATAGTGCACCAAGTATTTAATAAGTCAATGAAAAATAGCTCAGGAACACCTTCGTCCGGAGCGCGGCCCCGATGCGCTGGTTTTCGGCAGGGGCGGGTACAACAAAATTCGGAATGGATGCGGTGGTGCAAAAGAACGCCCCATAACGGGGCGTCCTCACTCGGCGGGTCGTGATCAAAGGCTGTAATACATATCGAACTCGACCGGATGTGTGCTCATCCGTAAACGGGTGACTTCTTCCATCTTCAGTGCGATGTAAGCATCGATCGCATCATCGGAAAATACGCCTCCGGCTTTCAGGAACTCACGATCGTCGCTGAGCGCCTCAAGCGCCTGGTCGAATGCACAACAAACCTGGGGAATATTTTTTTCCTCTTCCGGCGGCAGGTCGTAGAGGTCCTTGTCCACCGGTTCACCCGGGTGGATTTTATTCTGGATTCCGTCCAGCCCCGCCATCAGCATCGCGGCGAATGCAAGGTAGGGGTTGCAAGTGGAATCCGGGAAGCGGACTTCGATTCGCCGTCCCTTCGGATTGGATACAAATGGAATGCGGATGGATGCGGAACGGTTGCGGACCGAATAAGCCAGATTGATCGGCGCCTCGAAACCCGGAACCAAGCGCTTGTAGCTGTTCGTGGATGCGTTGGTCAAGCCATTCAGCGCCCAAGCGTGTTTGATGATGCCGCCGATATAGTACAACGCGGTTTCCGAAAGGCCGCCGTAGAGGTCGCCGGTAAACAGGTTGTTGCCGTGTTTCGAAATCGACTGGTGAACGTGCATGCCGTTTCCGTTGTCCCCGACCAGCGGTTTCGGCATGAAAGTAGCTGTTTTCCCGAAGCCGTGCGCGACGTTTGCGACGACGTACTTGAGTGTCAGCACCTCGTCTGCTTTTTTGACCAGCGTGTTGAACAGCACACCGATTTCGCACTGGCCTGCGGTAGCCACTTCATGGTGATGAACTTCGGTCTTAAGCCCCATTTCTTCGAGAGTCAGGCACATTGCGGAGCGAATATCCTGCAGAGAATCGACCGGAGGAACCGGGAAGTAGCCGCCTTTGACTCCCGGGCGGTGTCCGATATTGCCGTCTTCGTATACCCGCTCCGAGTTCCAACTCGATTCCTCGGAATCGACTTTGTAGAATGCGCCCTGTATGCTCGCGGACCAGCGAACATCGTCAAAAATGAAGAATTCGTTTTCGGGACCGAAATACGCGGTGTCGGCGATCCCCGTCGAACGCATGTAAGCTTCCGCGCGTTTCGCGATGGAGCGAGGATCCCGTTCGTAACCCTGCATGGTGGTCGGCTCGACGATGTCGCAACGCAAGATCAGCGTTTTGTCATCGAAGAAGGGGTCGAGGACGGCCGTCGAGGGGTCCGGCATCAGAATCATATCGGATTCGTTAATACCCTTCCAACCGGCGATCGAAGAACCGTCGAACATTTTTCCGTCTTCAAAAAGATCTTCGTCCACGGTGTGCGCGGGTACGGTGACATGCTGTTCCTTGCCTCTGGTGTCCGCGAAACGATAATCGACAAATTTGACGTCCTGGTCTTTAATCAATTTGAGAATTTCTTCTGGTGACATTCAAGCCTCCTCCATATTTTTTCTAATAAGTAAATTAATTACACGAGCAATACTTATACCTTAACTGGAAGCGCTGTTCGGCACAGATTCCCAAGCATAATCATTGCTCCCCCGATTGCAGGCAGCGCACATTATAGGTGCTTAGGCACAAAAGTGGTGCGTAGAGTTCCAATCAAATCCGCAAGGATGCCCGGTTACGTCTACCCCCCGGGACCTGGAGAAAAACCATACAATGAAACACAAAATTACGGTCCTTGTCCAGTCCCTCGTGAAGCAGAACTCAATCCGCAGGAACACGTCTGGGGCGAGGTGCGTGAGAAGGAGTTTCCCAATCGTGCGTTTGCCGACCTCGGCAGTGAGATCCGGCTGCTGGAAACAGGCTTCCCCCGTCTCGGCTGATCGCCGATACCGCAGGCCTGCTCAGCCTCACCGTTTGGCCATGGATAGTTAGTCTCAACTTGAATGCTACCTGGATCGTGAACCATCTTGCAGATCAATTAGTTGTGATGAGCGCCTGGAGAGACTATAATGATATTTATGAACGCGGCATTGGTCCATCATTCAGATCCCGCCACCGTTAAGGACTCCTGTGGGGCAAAAGGCAATTGCCTGTGATTGCGGGTGTGGGAATGATGTTGACCGGTCGCTTCTGCGGGGAAACCGCACAGTAGTTCCATGCCGTCAAAAAAGCGGTCAACGCGGCGATAAGGGTACTCGTGCACGATCCTATTGGTCATCACCGTGAACGCACCATGACTGCATCACAGCCGATGGAATTCAGGGAATTCACCAATTATTTGTGATGCGTTACCCGCTACGAAAAACCATTTCGTTGCTGACGCTCATTGTCTATATAGCGAGTTTTAGCGCATTTGGTTTTAGTGCCAAGGCATTCGCCCATGAATTGGATCATGCCTTCCTGCCGCTGCTCGTGGCGTGCTGTGATCACGATCACGAGTTCCACAGTGATGATCCGGACAATCCAGGTCCAGAACCCTTGAGCGGTAGCGACCATCAGTTGTTGCACGCGGTAAGCCACAGCCCTGTAATAGCCGTCTTCTGCGTTGAAAGCGTTTCGGTATCACCTGCGCATTTGCCCCCCGTCGCTTTCTTTGCGCTCATTCTGCCTCCGGCACGGTTTGAGCCGCCCTTCCGCCCCCCTCCAACGATCCTCGCAAGTTAGTTCCGCAAGCCACTGCGGTCATTCATTGCACCCGGCCTGAACAGGAAAAATCGCGCTTGGGCGCGTGAAGCTTGCCTATACGCATAGGCGCGTGTTTTCGATCGATTGTACGACTCGCTCACGCACGCCGTGGGTGGCAGTGCAGTACATCCTATTTGCGAGTGATCGTCATGATATTGAATCTGTTATGCGCGGTACCCCGATATGTCGGGCCCGTCGGACTCATCGTCTTGAATCTAAGCACGGTGCCGACGGTGATAGCCGAAGAGACCGCTGTTAACTTTATTTCCGCCCCGGAGAGTGCTAACCCGACCGCAGCGGTACACGAGGCCAAGGTCGATCTCAATTTGGCGGAGGCAGTCCGGCGGGCGCTGAAGGGGAACCCTGAATTCGCTGCCTATGCCAAGGAAATTGCGGCCTTGGAAGGCGCAGTGGTGCAGGCCGGCTTGCTGCGAAACCCCGAACTTGCCGTTGAGGAAGAGGACATCGGGGCGGGACAATCGCTGGGCGCACAGCAATTTGTCACCATTAGGCTGAGCCAGTTGATTGAATTGGGCGGTAAACGGCACGCCCGGGTGAAAACCGCAACCATGGCCCAGGAAATCGCACGAAAAGAGCACGAAGCCAAGCGCCTGGAATTGCTGGCGCGCGTTGCCGATTCCTTTATTGATGTGCTCGCGGCGCAGGAACGAACTCGACTTGCCGATCAAAGCGTGCGATTGGCGCAGACGGTGGTGAACGTGGTCGCGAAGCGGGTCCAGGCCGGCAAGGCCCCGCCCATCGAAGAAACCAAAGCCAAGGTGGCACTATCCACCGCGCGCATCGAGCACGAGCAGGCGAAGCGCGATCTGGCGGCGTCGCGCAAACGGCTCACCCTGCTCTGGGGCGATCCATTGCCGCAGTTCGGACGAGCGCTCGGGGATATTACCTCCGCTGCCGCATTTCCGAGCTTCGAGGTGCTCGCGGGACGCGTCCGGTCGAATCCCGTCGCACTTCGTAGCGCCCTAAGCGTCGAACATCGCAAGGCGGTGCTTGATCTTGAGCAATCCCGGCGCATACCGGACATCACCGTGAGCACGGCGGTCAGGCACTATCAGCGTTTGGGCGAAAACACCGCCCTGCTGACCCTGTCCGTACCCCTGCCTTTGTTCGATCGCAATCAGGGCAATCTTCAGGAGGCCCACCACCGTCTCGACAAGGCCGTCGATGAACAGGCGGCGACCGATCTGAGCCTTCAAACACAATTTGCCCAGAGCTACGAAGCTCTGTTGGCTGCGCAAAACGAGATCACGGTGCTCCGTGACGAGGTGTTGCCGGCCGCAAAAAGCGCGTTCGATGTCGCCAACCGGGGCTACGAATTGGGCAAGTTCAGCTTTCTAGAAACACTCGATGCGCAGCGTACACTGTTTGAGAACCAGACCCTCTATGTGCACGCGCTGGCAAATTATCAGAAGCTGGTCAACGAGCTTGAACGTCTCACAGCGGCGCCCATCAACGGCAATGTGAATCCGCCGGACTATCGTGCCGGCACCAATTTATGAGGACCGAACCGTGAAACAAAAGCCTTGGAGTCTGATCGCCATTGTAATCGTGGCGGGTATTGCATTGGGGAGCCTGATCCTGAGTTTGGAAAAGACCGTGACACCGGTGGAAGGCGGGTTGGGAGCCGTTCAGGCCGATGGCGCGCCGAAAGACCAGACGGCGGATGCGCCGATCAAAGGCCCCAAAGGAGGCAAGATCTTCACCACCGACGATTTCAGCGTGGAAGTCACCATTTTCGAGCAGGGGGTGCCGCCGCAATTCCGGCTCTATTTGTATGACAACGGCAAAGCGCTCTCACCTTCCGCCGCAAATGTGGCGATCACCCTGTCGCGTCTGGGTGCGCCACCGCAAATATTCAGATTCACGCCCGAGGCCGACTATCTGATCGGCGATCAGGTAGTCGCGGAGCCGCACTCGTTTGACGTGGCGATTTCCGCCGAATGGTCCGGCAAGACCTTCCGCTGGACATACAGCCAAGTGGAAGCGCGGGTAGCGATGCCCGATGCGGGGCTCGCGAATACGGGAGTCGAGATTCTCACCGCGGGCCCGGCCAAGCTCAAACCCACGCTCATGCTGCCAGGCGAAATCAAGCTCAACGACGAAAGAATGGTGCACGTGGTGCCGCGCGTTTCGGGTGTGGTCGTCTCGGTCAACCGCGATCTCGGCCAGCAGGTGAAGAAGGGTGATGTCTTGGCGGTCATCGACAGCCAAGCGCTGGCCGAGCTGCGTAGCCAGTTCCTGGCGGCCCGGAAACGGCTGGACCTGGCGCGAGGCACTTTCGAACGGGAGAAAAAGCTATGGCAAGAAAAGATTTCAGCCGGGCAAGACTATTTCGCCGCCCGGCAAGGTTTCAGCGAGGCCGAGATCGCGTCCGATCTTGCTTCGGAAAGGCTGCGCGCGCTCGGCGTGCCGCCTCAGGCAACTCGCCGGGGAGGTAATCTCACGCGTTTTGAGGTTCGTGCTCCGATCAGCGGAAGCATCGTCCAAAAAGCCGTGGCGACGGGTGAAACGCTCAAGGAGGACACGGATATTTTTACCGTAGCGGACCTCGCTACGGTGTGGGCCATCATTACAGTTTACCCGAAAGATTTAGGGATCATTCAAATTGGGCAGCAAGCGATCATTAAGGCGACGGCTTTCGAAGCGGAAGGTGCGGGGACTGTATCCTATATCGGCGCGCTCGTGGGTGAGCAAACACGCACCGCCCAAGCTCGAGTCACCTTGAGTAATCCGAAACGCGTCTGGCGCCCCGGCATGTTCGTCGAGGTGGAGTTGGCAACCGAGGAAGTTCAGGTTCCGGTTGCGGTATCTGCCGACGCCATCCAGTCCGTGCGTGACTGGTCGGTGGTGTTCGGCCGTTATGGTCAGTTTTTCGAGGCGCGTCCGCTGGAACTTGGCCGCAGTGATGGCCGGATGGTGGAGGTGCTCAACGGACTCTCCGCCGGAGAACAGTATGCAGCGGGCAACAGCTTCGCGATCAAGGCCGAGCTGGGCAAGGCCGGCGCGACCCACGACCATTGAAGCCGCAAACCATGAAACGAATCATCGCGATCTTTGCAATCCCATCGTGTCGAGCAGGCGGAACGGACATGGCACGCTCTGCGGTTTCCCAGATTCACTGGGCTTCGACGGATGGCTGAGCAACTCAAGAATATAAATTAGGGCAGAGAAATCATGTTCGAACGTATTTTGCGATTTTCCATACACCAGCGAGGATTCGTGCTGCTAGCGGTGCTGGCGATGGCCGCGCTCGGCGTCTACAGCTACCAGAAGCTTCCGATCGACGCCGTGCCGGACATTACCAATGTGCAGGTGCAGATCAATACCCAAGCGGCAGGTTTCTCGCCCGTCGAGGTCGAGCAACGAGTGACCTTTCCGATCGAGATCGTAATGGCCGGCTTGCCCAGGCTGCAATACACCCGTTCGGTTTCGCGCTATGGGCTCTCCCAGGTAACCGTGATTTTTGAGGACGGAACGGACATTTACTTCGCGCGCCAGCTGGTGAATGAGCGGATTCAAGAGGCGAAGGGAAAACTCCCGGCCGGGGTGGAACCCGCTATGGGGCCCATCTCAACGGGCCTGGGCGAGATTTTCATGTGGACGGTCGACGCTGAGAAAGGTGCGGCAAAGGCCGACGGTACGCCTTACACCCCGACCGATTTGCGCGAGATCCAGGACTGGATCATCAAGCCCCAGCTACGTACGGTACCGGGAGTCACCGAAGTCAACTCGGTCGGCGGCTTCGTCAAGCAGTTTCACGTGACGCCCTATCCCGAAAAACTGATCGCCTATGGACTGACGTGGCGGGACCTGACATCGGCCCTGGAGCGCAACAATCTGAACGTGGGTGCAGGCTATATCGAGAAGAGCGGCGAACAATACCTGGTCCGGCTGCCAGGACAGGTGGGGAACCTCGGCGAGATCGGCGACATTATCGTGGACGCCCGGCGG
>JAKEEL010000282.1 GCA_022616595.1 Methylococcaceae bacterium | reverse complement strand
TTCGGCATCCATCGATTATTCCTCCAACTCTGTTCGATGGACGCCATTCAATCATGCACCGCGGCTTTTCCAGCCTTGTTTCTTTTACGGGTAACGATGTGGCTCAAATAGTGGGCAAGAAATTAAGTCGCATTAGCCTGCAACAGGACGAGGCAAATGGGCACATTGCATCGTAATTATTCAGACCCCTTAGCAAGCGGTAGCTTTGGAACAGCGAATCCGGCGCGGTTGTTGTGGATGACGGCGGCCAAATAAATCCAGGGTGATTGCCGTCGTTTCCGGCAGGTTTCGATGACGCTGATCAATAGGGCAAAGACCCGCGAACCTTGTTCGGTGCGAGTGCCGTAGCAAATTCTGCGTAAGATTACCCAGTGCCGCAGGACCCGTTCCGCTTCGTTGTTGGTCAAGGGTGGAAAAGGATATTCCAATACCCGAAAGATCGCCTCCCGATCGCTGAGCATTTCGGTTGCCAGCGCACGTGTTTGAGGATGGAACAGCGTTTTCATTTGTTTGCCCACAAACACCGATAGGCGGCCAGTCGCGTTTGAAAAGTTTCCGTCAGCGGCGTACTGGTAGGAGAACCGCGGGCTTGATGAATGGCCGCGATCAGCGTTTCCAACAATTCCAGGGTTTGGGTTCCGAATCGTTGCGCTTCCCGATCAAGACTCTCTTCCAGGCCTTGAGCCTTGCGCAGCAGATGCGTCCAACAACGCAAACGGGTACGGTATTTTCGATACACCCCGTACCCCTCGCTCATCAACCAGCCCTCATAGGCCTCACCCAGCAGGTTTTCAATCAGCTCCGAAAAACGATAGGCAATCCAATAAGCCGTCACGCTGCCCGTGCTGAACACCTGCCTAACCACAGCAGGGGCAGTCAATTCCGTCCAGGACGTCTCGTCCGCGTGCAGCAGTTGGCTTTCCCGGCTTCTTTGGAACTCTGTGCTAGGCCCACCGCGGAGCATCAGGCCGTCTCGGGCGATCCCCAGATGCGGGTCGCCGCTACCCACCGGTGCGCTTA
This sequence comes from Methylococcaceae bacterium, assembly GCA_022616595.1. Classification (GTDB taxonomy): domain Bacteria; phylum Pseudomonadota; class Gammaproteobacteria; order Methylococcales; family UBA1147; genus UBA1147. The sequence goes on along the minus strand of JAKEEL010000282.1, from coordinate 3,188 downwards.
GCGGCGCCGTCGGAATCCCGGCGCTCGAACCAGTGACCCCGTCCGGCGTCAGGCTCGTCCCAGCCGGCAAGGGTCGTCGTGTCGATACCGGCGGCGAGATCTTCGGGCGACACATCGATTTCGAAATGCATCGAGTCCTTGACCGACTCCCACGAGCCGCCCCATTCGAACACCCGCTGCCCCCCGTTGGTCCTGATCTGGAGCACGTCGGCGATCAGCTCCGGCATGATGTCGGTGTCGATTCTCCCATATCATGTCTACGCGGCTGGTGATGGATTCGGACGAAGTTTGGGGGAGTATGGACACTTGTAAAGTGAAAATGTCGCGAAAATGCAACAACTAATTCACTTGCCATCCGGCTTGACCCTCCGACCCTAGTAGCCAGTCGCGGACTTTGGGTATTTTTGTTTCTCTCGTCATCCGCCGATTTCAACAGTACAATGACACTTGTTTTCTTGATGGTCTACAGGTGAATTATGAAAACAATCACAAGTCTTTTTATTGTTGCAGTGACCGTTGCGATCACGCTGGCCGCCATTCCAGATGCGGATGCCAAGCGTTTCGGAGGCGGGAGATCGTTCGGGAGCAAACCGTCTTACAGCAGTCCTTTCTCTCGTTCCGCAATGCCTCGGCAATCCCTTTCCCGGCAGCAGGCCGCGGCGCAAAACGAATCGCTGCGCAATTCAATGTCACGTCGCGGCGGCCTGATGGGCATGCTGGGTGGGCTCGCATTGGGCGGATTGCTGGGTTCGTTGTTGTTTGGCGGCGCGTTTGAAAATATTAATTTTCTTGACATATTGGTCTTCGGCGCGATGGCCTTCCTGCTTTACAGGCTCTTCGCGGCACGAGCGAGGCCGCAGAACGGTTATCGTGCCTCGAGCAGTGGCTACGGAGATGCGGGCGAGCTTGACCGGTCGCCGGATTTTCACTTGAATCGAGCCGGAAATTCACGCACATTCGATACCGATCTATTATTCAGGAAGGATCGGACCACCCGGACTGAGGTAGATTCGAACGTCAAGGATGCGGATTTTGAAAGTGTTGCGGTACCCGAGGGATTCGACCAGGCCGCTTTCCTGAACGGGGCGAAGAATGCCTATCGGCAGTTGCAGAATGCCTGGGACCGTGGAGATCTGAGCGATATACGCGGCTTGACCACGGATTCCGTCTTTTCCGAGATCAAGGATCAAGTCAACCAGCGCGGTTCCGCGAGCCAAACGGACATCCTCAAGCTCGACGCGGAATTACTCGATGTGCGTGAGATGGACCGGCAGACCGAAGCGAGCGTATTGTTCGATTCGATTCTACGCGAAGCGGTGGAGGAACGGCCCGTACAGGTCCGGGAAATCTGGCACTTTGTTCGTCCGCTCAACAGTAGCCGCCCTACCTGGTTCCTGGACGGGATTCAACAGCTCGAGGATTGACCCTGTGAAATCGAGTCGGGCAACCGGGAAAACCCGCTAATCGGGATATCCGGGCGGCACACGCTCAGGTTCGAAATTCGACGCAAGCCGGTTTTTCGTCCGAATCGGCAATCGAGCCAATCCGGTACACGGTTTCGCCTGACTGTTCCAGACAGCGAAGCGCCTCGGATTCGTCCTCCCTTCCGACACACACGATCATTCCGATCCCGCAGTTAAAAGTTCGGAGCATTTCGCGGTCTTCCATACCGCCCTGTTCCTTGAGCCAGGAAAAGACCGGCGGCAGGATCCAGCTATTAAGATCAATCATGGCAGCCTTGAAGTCCGGAAGGATCCTCGGCAAGTTCTCGGTGATCCCGCCGCCGGTGATATGGGCGAAGCCGTGCACATCGACGAACTTCAATAGCTGCTTGACCGCGCCGGCGTAAATTCGCGTAGGCTCGATCAATTGATCCGCCAGTGGCCTGCCGGCCAGTACCTGATCGAACGGGGATTTCTCGCGTTCCAGAACCTTCCGGATCAGAGAATAACCGTTCGAATGCGGACCCGAAGAAGCGATTCCGAGGAGTTTGTCGCCCGATTTTATACGGCTGCCATCGATGATCCGGCTTTTTTCCACGATTCCGACGCAGAATCCGGCGAGGTCGTATTCCCCATCGGGATACATACCCGGCATTTCCGCGGTTTCCCCGCCGACCAACGCGGCGCCTGCGAGTTCGCAACCTTTGCCGATCCCTGCGATGACCCGGGCCGCCACCCCGACATCCAATACCCCGGTCGCAAAGTAATCCAGAAAATACAGGGGCTCGGCTCCCGAAACCAGGATATCGTTGACACACATGGCGACCAGATCGATGCCCACGGTGTCGTGCCGGCCCAATTCGAAAGCGAGTTTGAGCTTGGTTCCGACTCCGTCGGTACCCGATACCAGCACCGGCTCTCGGAAACGATCCAAGGGAATTTCAAACAATGCCCCGAATCCGCCCAGGCCGCCGAGTACACCGGGGATTCGAGTCCTGGCCGCGATCCCTTTAATCCGCTGCACCAGACGGTTGCCGGCTTCGATATCGACGCCGGAGTCCTTGTAACTCAAGGGTTTCTGTATATCGTCAGTCATTCGGAAAAACCTTCGTCTATCACGACACTGCGCCGATCGTTTTCGGAGCCGGCATTTTCAGGCGGTGCCACCGATTTCCGCCATTTGTTGTTCGATCCAGTCCTGCGCGGCCTGATTGATTTCATTCGCGCTTCGGTTTTCGGGCGAGATCGGTTTACCAATCCGCACCCTGATCGTTCCCGGATACTTGAGAAAGCCGTTCCGGGGCCAGTATCGGCCCGCATTGTGCGCCACGGGAACCACGAGATAGCCGGATCGGTGCGCCAAGACCCCGCCTCCGGCACCATAGCGGCCGATTTGGCCGGGTTTCACCCGGGTGCCTTCGGGGAAAATGACCACCCAACGGCCGCTTTTCAGCCGCCGCATACCCTGATCGACAACCTGGCGCAAGGCTGCCTTGCCCGCCTTGCGATCGATTGCAATCGGTTCACAGGTCGCGAGCGCCCAGCCGAAAAAGGGCAGCCAGAGCAGTTCCCGCTTTATAATAAAGACCTGCGGAGGAAATATTTTCTGTAACGAGATGGTTTCCCATGCCGACTGATGTTTACTGAATATGATCGCGTTCCCGGACGGTATGTTTTCAGATCCTTCGATGCGGTGGTCGATTCCGCAGATTGCTTTCAGCAACCACAAGATCAGGGAAACCCAGA
>JAKEEL010000065.1 GCA_022616595.1 Methylococcaceae bacterium | reverse complement strand
CGAAAGCACAGGGTCAGTTCTAACATTCCAACATTTTCGCGAAAGCAAAAGCACGGGGTCACCCGTTAGCCAGCCGGTGTCAATAGCCTATAAAATATCCTGCCACGCGTATCAGCAAGTTGGTCGGGTCGTCGAGGTCCGGGCGGTATTCTCCTCCAACCGCCAGGCGCGCGCCGTTTGAGCGCTTCAATGCACTGTGCGCAGCGCCTCCTTTTTACTCGATCCGGGCTTTCTGTCTCCGATTGACCATCCACCAATACACAGCATCGATTCAGCATCAGGAGCCATCGCATCGACGCACCTCGCACCAGTTATGTCTGTCGTTGCCGGCATCGGATCGAAACGATCCGCACCAGTCACCCGTCACCCGTCTGGATCAAGGCGGAACACATCCTCTGTTTTTCCGCCCCTGGTACCTGAGTACCCCGCACAATCTTCGGTACCGAACCGTGTCCAAAAATAATTACAGAAACAATGGCTCAGCTGTTGCTGTCCAGATCCGATCAAGCTGGAGCGCACGAACCGAGAAACGTCGATAGGAGTGCAGTTATATCCGCTTGAGGGATACCAGCAAAGAGGATACCGAAGAAAAGCCATACCAGGCCAACGACTTCCCAGTGAACCCCTTCGACGGCCTGACTCTCTATTAAGCCTTTCAACTGCTCGTCGCTTGTCTGGCGAACCAAGGACTCCCCTCCCAATTTATCACGGATCTCCTGGATGGCGCGGTCCGTAGATTGCCGGTTGTTGCTGACCTCGTTGCGCAGCTCCTTGAGTACGTCCTCCAAAATTTGGATCCGCTGTTCTATCGTACCCGCCCCGGATACGGTGATGGTTGGAGCGAACCCCTCCGTTATCAATACTCCTAATGGGAGGTTTACGAAATGGTTATGTCCCGACGGACGTCTGATGCGCAGATAGACAAGAAGGTTTGAGAACCAGGCCCGAACTTGTTGAAGGAGTGATGGGCGCTGAAAGGTTCGTAAGGTTTTTCCAATCTCTTTTGCTACGATCCAGAGGCCTAAGAGTTCCGGCGCCAGGCCGGTGTATTGGGAGCAAGCGTCGCAAGAGCACCGGTTATATATTGAGATTCCCAGGCCGATCAAGATAGGTCCGAGCGCGCACCAGAATGGCCAAGCACCTACGGTGAGGTGTCTAATGAGGGATATGACGCGATGAGACTGCATTGGTGTGAAGCCCCATGTGATTGTATTCCCCGCCGGTCAAATTCCAGGGACAGCACGCGACGAATGACGATTTTTTGAAGGGTTCTCGAAAAGGGACTCGATTATGCGGCGAATCGTGGATTTCTGACATTAACAACGTCGAAGGAACTGAAAACCCCGGCACCTAATCCTTTACCGTCTCGATGAGGTCACCGATGACCATCGACGTATACCACGGTTTCGAAAACGGCGGGCGCGTATCCTGAAAATACCGGATTGAAATTACGGCGCCGGTCGATTGACTTCGAAATACGGTTTCCTTCCCGGTCTTGGCTTGCGGGTCGGAGGCGCTCCAGTCGCTGCCGAGACAGCTTTGGATTTCCGGTTTGTATTGATCATAGGCCGATTGAGCCGCGTCCTGGCCGGATTCCTTCCACTGACAGGAGTAATTGGATCGTCCCTTGGCCCAGCCCCAGATTTGACATTTCGTTTCCGGATAAAGCGGTTTTGCGTTCCAGATATTCGCATTTTGCCAAGCGTTGCTCGAAGGGGCTCCGCGTCTGAACGAAGCGAACTGGGACGGGTAATCGGCGATAATTTGGCGAAGCAGTTGACAGCCCTCTTCAGTTGCCACCGTGACTTTTTCCAAGGGTTGTTCTGCGCAGGCGCTCAACAAAAATATCCCCAACAGGGCAGATACGACCGATGGAGTTCTGGGATAAGCGGTAATCGACCGGAGTTTTCGTAACATTTCTGTTTCTTGTCTGATTATGGATAACAAAAAAACCAGCGGGGTGCGCAAATCCTGGTTCTTTTGGCTCGGGAATTCTAACATGCGGTATTTCGAATCGATAGTGCAACAAAAAGGGAAACTCGAAGGTCCGATGGTCACCGGCCATCCTGTATCCGCGGATTGCATCACGGGAAATGCCCGGATCACCTCGACCAGTCCGGATCACGCGTAGCGTGTGATAAGATTCGCCGCGAACAGGGTCATCGCTTGAATTCAATTCCATGTCGGACGAAAGCCATTTTGATGTGATCGTGATCGGGTCCGGGATCGGCGGTCTTACCTGCGCCAGTCTGTTCGCCGGTCTGTATCACAAAAAAGTGCTGGTGCTCGAACGGCACTTTAGAGCCGGTGGATTCACGCACAGCTTCCGGCGCAAGGGACATTACGAGTGGGACGTCGGGGTTCACTACGTGGGTGAAATGAATCCGGGAAGCCATTACCGCTTCCTGTTTGACCAGATCACCGGCGCCGGGGTCGAGTGGCGCGCCATGCCGGAGGTCTATGACCGCTTCGTCTATCCCGACTTTACCTTCGATGCGCGTTGCGGGATTCGCCGCTTCCGCGAAGACCTGATCCAGCGCTTTCCCGGAGAAGAGCGCGCGATCGAACAATATTTCAGGGACTTGATTGCGGCGGCTCGATGGTACGGACGCTTGATGTTCGCGCGTTTGCTGCCAAGGGCATTGGATCCTTTATCCGCCGTTTGGACCGGCATCGGACGTCGCTTGGGGATGATGACGACAGCCGAATATCTGAAGCGGCATTTTCGGGACGAACGGCTAAAAGCAGTGCTGCTTTCGCAATGGGGCAATGCCGGACTGCCGCCGGGTCGAAGCGCGTTCGCGGTTCACGCGGTGATCGCATGCCATTATCTCGATGGAGGCTATTACCCGGTTGGAGGGGCCGGGATCCTGGCGGATCGTATCATTCCATTGATTGAGACCGCGGGCGGGAAACTGCTGACCCGTCATCGCGTGCAGAGGATCTTGCTCGCAGGGCGGCGTGCGCTCGGGGTCGAAGCAGTCTCCCGAGTCAAGGGCAAGGACACGGTCCGCCGCTATTATGCGGATTCGATTGTTTCCGGCGCCGGCGCCTATATCACTTACGAGCAACTGCTTCCCGCGGAATTCCGCTTGCCTTTCCGGGAGGACATCCGGAATTTTCCGGAGGGGACTTTTCATGTCTGTGCCTATCTGGGTTTCAGCGAGTCGCCGGCCAGGCTTGGATTTCGCGGGGAAAACTGCTGGATCTACAGCGGCTACGACCACGACGCGATGTTTTCGGACCGCGATTCGGTCCGCGAGGCCAGGATTCGGAACTGCTTCCTGTCGTTTCCGTCGCTGAAAGATCCCGCATCGTCCGGCCATACTGCCGAGCTGATTACTTTTGTGGATCGCGAATCGTTTAAAAAATGGAGCGGCGGGCGCTGGAGACATCGCGGCGATGATTACACCGAGGTCAAACGACAGATCGCGGCGGCCTTGATCGAATTCGTCGACCTGCGATTTCCGGGTTTCGCCAACCTCGTCGATTATTGCGAGGTCTCCACCCCCTTGTCCACCGCTGATTTTACCGGGCACCGGGACGGATGCATTTACGGTCTCCCGGGTATTCCCGAAAAATTGGCCGCCCGATGGTTGCGACCGCGAACCCCGGTCAAAAACCTGTACCTGACCGGTTCCGATATCGCGGGTCATGGAATCGTCGGCGCCTTGATGGGTGGAATTCTAACGGCCCTGGTTGCATCGAAGAATCCCCTGCCGGTGATCAAGCTTTTGATCGCCGCCCAACGACAGGTCCGGCATCCCGAAAAGCGCGATGTTTTGACCGAGATGAAGTGCCGAACCGCGGATTCCTAGTGGCCCGGTCGCGTCTCGCTTCGATGCCGCGAGTTTCGAACGGTTGAATTCCGGTTGCTTTCATCTATACCTGTAGGAGTTGAAATCCGTTATGAATTCTCCGATTGATGCTGAATCAAATCATCACCATTCTCGTCATCTCCTTGATTGCCTGTATCGCGGGCTGGTACCTGGGCGCATTTTGCCAGCGCCGCGTTGACGATCGGGAAAAAGAGCGCCTGAAGGAAATTCACCGCAACGAACTGGAAAGCGCGCTCGGCGCACAGAACGACGACACGGAACCCTTTCCCGACCCGAATCGGCGGGAATGGGCCGGCCGGAAGAGCAAAATCGGCGACGTGGTCGCCGCGAACAGCCACTGCGTTGATTTGATTTCGGACGAATTGAAGACTGTCGGCTCGATGCTGCGAGGATCACTTGCCGATTTGCAGGAAGTACGCGGTTTTCGCACCCGGATCATGGAATCCGCGATTCCCGCGCATGATCGATTCGATCGCTTTATACGCTCCGCCAAACCGCCCGGGGATGCGATCGAATTAGTGAGGGACCTGATCACTTCACTCGCAGAGATCGAAGAACAGTCCGTGCGCGTTAGAAGTATTGCCGCGGAGGTCAATCTACTCGCTGTGAATGCCAGTTTGGAAGCCTCCAGGGCGGGAGAAACCGGCCGCGGATTCTCGGTTTTCGCAGATTGTATGCGGCGACTTTCCGGCCAAAGCACCGATACGATCATGGATATCTACGAATTGGTGGACAAGACCCGGTATGATCTCGAAAAGATCATTCAGTTGCTGGAACGGAATGGTGAACCGCAGGCAATGGAAATCGGCGAGGTGCTGGCCGGTTTCGGTGAACTGGAAAATGAGCTGGCAAGGCTCGACCAGATCACTCTTCGATCCATTTCCGACCTCGACACCGGCAGCAAAAGAATCCTCGAGCTTGAATACAAGGTGCATGCGCTCGCGGACAGCCTGTCCAACGGCCTCGCAGAGATGTTTGATGAAGCGGAATTCGATGCCCCTCAATCCGTTTCCTGACCGAGATAGCCGGGATTTCGACCGCGTTCCGGATACCACGGCGTGCGACCGTCCAGGACGCCCGAATCTCTGACAATCGCCGCGATCGATTTTTCCTGCCGGTAGGCCATGATATGCACGCCGGAGACCCCTTCGATTTCACGCAACTGCTGGATCAGCTCGATACAGATCTTGCGACCCTCGGCTTGCTGGTCCCCGGCACCTTCCAGACGGTGAATGATTGAATCGGGTATAGTCACTCCGGGGATATGCGAACGCATCCAGCGGGCCGCCCGGGCCGAGGCCGGAGGGCCGACTCCGGCGAGGATAAAGACCTGTTCCAGCAGCCCCAGATCGCGGGCACGGGTCATGAAAATCCGGAACTTGTCCAGGTCGAAACAGTACTGGGTCTGAATGAATTGCGCACCCGCGGCAATTTTCTTCGCGAGCCGGATCGGCTGGAATTCCAGCGGTTCGGTGAAAGGATTGGTTGCCGCCCCGAGAAAAACGCGCGGCGGACTGTCGAGTTTGCGGCCGGTTAGCAGCCTGGATTCTTCGCGCATGGTGCGGATGGTTTCCAGCAAAGACAGGGAATCCAGGTCGAATACCGGTTTTGCGCCAGGATCGTCGCCGGCCTGAACGCCGTCGCCGGTCAGACACAGAATATTGCAGACGCCCATCGCGGCCGCCCCGAGCACATCCCCCTGAATCGCGATGCGGTTCTTGTCACGGCACGCGACCTGCATCACCGGCGCGTATCCGACCCGGCGCAGCAAAGCGCAGACCGCGACACTGGACATGTGGCAATTGGCTCCGGCCCCGTCGGTCGCGTTCATGGCGTCGATGAAACCATCGAAAATCCTGGCCCGGCGGTAGACATCCTCCGCGTCGGCCGAATCGGGCGGGTCGAGTTCGGCCGTTACCGCGAATACGCCTTCGCGAAGAATCCGTTCGAGGCGCCCGCCTGATGAATGGCCGGGCCGGATCGGAAAGGGTTGTCCGGGAACCGGCTCGTCTTCAAATTTCATGGCGGATTGTCTCGCGTCTTTTCACGGATCACGCGGAGCCAGGATGACCGGCCCTTCAATCGCGCGTCCACCGGTTTTTGGAGCGCTCGGATCGCCTCGGGTTTGCGCATCAGGCGGCTGCCTTCCCAGGCTTCCACCCAGACACAGCGCATCTCCGGCTTGACTTCACAGAATCCGCCCGGACGCACCCCCCCGCAGGGCCCGTTTCGGAGTGTCTTGGGGCAGTTCATCGGGCAGGACATTCCGGTCGAACTCAGGATGCACTCGCCGCACATCTGACAATCGAAGAAAAGGCCTTTGCTGATCCTTTCGAGGGCTGCGACCGGTTTTTCAAGCCGCTCATGGCCGATGCGTTCGAGAAGCGGGCCTAGTTTGATCAGAAACCGCTCGAACGCCTCATAAATCGCTTCGAGAAGCCGCGCGTGCCGAACCGACCACAAACGCAATCGAAGCATTTCAGCAGCCGCTCCGGGCTATCCGGTCCTGGTGCAGCATCCGTTGATTTGAAGGATCGAATTTACCCATGATTTGATCATACCATCGAGGGCAGATCGCCGTCATTGTTCGACCGATTCAAGAAGACGACGAAATACAGCGGATTTTGGATGAAAACGGCACAGGATTGTGATGAAATGAATTTTCTTATCGGTGTCGGTTTTAGCGGGTGCTTTTCAGGGGTCAGCGTATGAATATTGAATGCAAAGTTTCCGGATTCCGCTGCGGCGGACAGCATCTGTTGTG
>JAKEEL010000064.1 GCA_022616595.1 Methylococcaceae bacterium | reverse complement strand
TCAATCAGATTCACGAGTACCTGAAGAATCGCGGTCCGCAGGCGATTCGATCCTCCGGAACCCAGGGCAACCCGCCTCCGGTCGAAGAATAAAAGACTCGGCGCCATCATGGAAGTCATGCGCGTATTCTCGGGCCAAAGATTGAATCCTCGGGGGTTCAGGTCTTCCTCGCCGAGCATGTTGTTCAAAGAGATTCCGGTCCCCGGCACCAGATAGCCGCAACCCTCGCCGTTGCTGGTGCTCAGACTCGCAAGGTTGCCCGCGCCGTCGGCTACGCTGATCTGCGTCGTGCCGCGTGAACAGAAGGGCCGCGGCTGGATTTGCTGCCGGTACAATCGGATGTAGTCGGGATCGAGCAAGGTCTTGGTGGGACAGGCCTTGGATTCGTCGAGTTCGATATCCAGGCGCGCCTTCTCCGTGAGACCGAGAATATTTGCCAGCAGGTGAAGATAGTCCGCCGAGCCGAATCCGTGCCTGGCGGGAGCGAATTCTTCGAGGAGGTTCAGCGCAAAGCCGATCAACAGGCCGCCCGAACTCGGCGGCGGATTGGTCAGCAGGCGGTAACCCCGGTAGGTCAAAGACAAGGGTTTGCGCTTCTCGATCCGGTAGGTGTCAAGGTCCTGCCGGCTCAAGCTGCCTCCGGATTGCGCGCACATGTCTGAAATTCTTCGAGCGATTTCACCGCGGTAGAAAAGATCCTCCCCTTCCGCGGCCAGACACTCAAGGCAGTCGGCAAAGTCCGGAATCCGGAACAGGTCGCCTTCCTTGAGCATTCGGTCCGGTTCGGATGGGGGATGAAACAAAGCCCGGGTCTGGGCGCGGAATGAATAGATCGCCTGGACCAGATCGAAAATATAAGCCTGGAGTGCATTCACGCGGACACCTTGCTTCGCGAGTTCGACGGCTGGCTCGATCAGTCGCCGCATCGGCATACGGCAGAGATCGCGATGGATCGCAAACAAGCCGCGAACCACGCCGGGCGTCGCCACCGAGCCCATGCCGACCTGAAATTCCTGCCGGGCGGTCCCGAAATCCACGCAGACCGGAAAAAACTCGATTTCGTCCGCAGGCTTGCGAAATCCCGGTGTCTGGACGAAAAAATCGTATACCGTGGCATCGCTCGGCGCGGAATAGGCTGTGAGGAAACCGCCGCCGCCGAGCGAGGCGAGCACCGGTTCGGCAACACAGGCCGCGAAATGCGCGGCGACCGCGGCGTCGAATGCGTTGCCGCCTTCATCGAGAATGATCGCGGCGGCTTTCACAGTTTGTTCGTGCCCGGCGGCAACGGCGCCTTTGTATTTCATGCTGGAAGGAATTTGAGCGATTGAATCGGTCCATGATACTGAATTTGGATTGAATCGTGTATCCGTCGCCTGACATCGGCCGCGATTCCGGATCGGCAAGGAAAAGGCCGATGCGCGCGGTGACGATTTCTGACCGGCATGCGGATGCCGATGAATGGATTTCCTGTCGATCGGGGCTGAGATATCATTGCGGCGGCGATCCGGGGAACTGAAATCCCGTAGTCATTTCCCGGAAACTATCCCGCTTTTTTGGACCGATCGGAGGACGATGACATGATTTGCCTTTACAAGTTTCACCCCGCGTTTGGATTGAGGGATCCGAGCCCTTTCTGTGTCAAAGTGGAAACCTTTCTGCGGATGGTCGGCGCGGAATATGAAACGATCAGCCTCTCGGATCCGCGCAAAGGCCCGAAGGGCAAGCTGCCCTTCATCACCGACGGTGACAAAACGATTGCAGATTCGACATTCATCCTCAAATATCTGATCGAAACCTATCGCTATCCGATCGATGCGCATCTGCGTGCGGAGCAGCGGGCAACCGGTCTCGCGGTGACCAGGATGCTCGAAGAACATCTGTACTGGGCGGTTGTGTCCGAACGTTGGCTCGACCCCGTGAACTGGGCGAAGGTCAGCCTCCAGTTTTTTGGCGGCATGCCGACCGTGATCCGTTCGATTGTTCCTCGGATCGCGCAGGCATCGGTGAAACGCACACTGCACGGACAGGGGCTCGGGAGGCATCGGCCCTCGGAAATTCAAACGCTCGCGAATGACGACATTCGAGCCGTGAGCGATTTGTTGGGGCAGCAGGATTTCATACTCGGCGATCGCCATTCGAGTTACGATGCCTCGGTTTATGCATTTCTTTCATCGATTCTATACTGCACGCTGGACAGTCCATCCAGACAGACCGTTCTCGAACACGAAAATCTGGGCCGCTACTGCGATCGGGTGGGGCAGGCTTTCTACCCGGAAGCCTGAAGGCCTGGAGAAGAATGCGACGGATTACGGCCGGTTCACGGTCTGAATGGATAACATCGATTGGATTACGATGCCGGCCAAGCGCTTAAGAAAAAGCCGCGGGCCGGTGTCGTCATTCGAGACCGGGCCCGCGGTTTCGTAGCGCGAGGAGGAAATTTTTCAAGCAGTGAAAACGTGGAAGCGATCCATGCTTCCGGAGAGTCGTCCCTGTGAGCGGTTCCTTCGCCCGGTCAATGTGCTTCCGTTGATGATCAGTGTACGCATCACCCGGTTTGAAATCTGTCGATTATTCCCCCGGAGCGTGTGAATTAAGACCATTTCGGCTGAGGGTGCGATTTGCCGGGCGCTCGCGAAACAGGAAGCCGCGGGTCGGTGTCCTGTGAGGAGAGAAACCGATCCCGCGGCTTTTGGGGGCGTGGGAGAGATTCAGCCAGCGGCTGAATCGAGGAGGCAATCCATGCTTCCGGCGCTCAATCCTTCGAACAAACTCCATCCGGGGTAAAGATCCCATCCCTCGGATTCAGGTTCAGGAAGGAATTCAGCGGGATCGGTGAACCGGAGGCGCCAACGGCCCGGATCGTGCGCATACGGCCCTGGTTTTGTCCATCCTCGGGAATCCGGATTTCCGGGTGATCGAAGGGCGCGCGCCGGAATTTCACGCGGGAATCGGTCAGCGAAAGCAGAAAGCGGACCAGTTGTTCTTCTTGCGCGCTGCTGAGTCCCAGAGGTTGAATGGTCGGGTCCAGATCCTTCACATTGAACCGGCAAAAGTTGCCGCCGCGGTTGTAGAACTGAACGACCTGCCTCAAAGTAGCCATACCACCATTATGAAAGTAGGGTCCGGTCAGCTCGGTGTTGCGCAATCCCGGAGTCTTGAACGCGCCATCGACAGCGACGCGTTGAAAGTCCGGGTTAATCGGCTCGTTTCTCTCGCAGAATCCGCTCCCGTTTTGATCCTCACACACCGGATGCTCGAGACCGTCATCCAATGCCGGCAGACGATCGCCGCCGAGGATTGGAAAACCGATCGGAGCGACGCCGAGCCGGTCGAAAAGCGCCTGGCGGGAAAATGCGAGGGGTTGATCGAAGGGATCCCGGTCGCCGCGCCCGATATCGTCCGTGGTCGGTGTGACGGAGATGTTGAAAAAACCAGTGTCGAACAGGGCATTGCCGTCCGTCATGGCCATGGCCCCGATCGTGTTCGCACCGCCGCGCGCGGCCCTTATGGAAGCCGAGGTGAATTCAGGGCCCGTGTGACAGCTGATGCACTGGCCTTCATTGACGAACAAATTCAGCCCCGCAAGCTCGTTCTGTCTAAAACCACTGTTGAATCGCCCGCTTTCCATCCAAGTGTCGAAGGAGCTGCGATCGGACACCAGGGTCGATTCATAAAGCGCGACCGCGAGCCCGAAAAACAGGCTGAAGTTCGCTTCCATATGCGTGTATTCCACGGCGTTCAGTTCCACGGGCTCATCCGAGTTCCAATACCGGTCCGCGAACGCTTTTTTGATCATCTCTTCATAAGCCATCTTCAATCCAGGCTCTGGCGAATTGGAAAGAGGCCCGAGTACGGAATCGAGAGGATGAACTTTCTGCAGCCCGAGGGGAACCAGCGCAGAACCGGTTTCCTGCGAGCGCCGCAGCATTTTGATGCCGATATCGGGGAATTGCCGGCCGATGAATGACATCTCGAAAAAGCTCAGGGTCGGACTGACGGCCTGGGATGCCAGACTCGCATTCGCGAGGGAAATTTGTTCGATCCCGAGCCCCGTGCTCGGGTCATTGACCACGATAAAAGCGCCCGGGTCCTGATCGCCGAATGCGTTCTGGCCGTTGAAGTGCGGGTTCGCGCGCCCCTCCCAGAAATTGGTGAAATTGAAAACCGCGTTGATCACGGTCGGAGTGTTTCTGGGCTCGACCCGGCGCAGGCTTTCTCCGTTTTCACTCTGCCATATCCGATCCTGCAACGGGGTTCCGAGATCCGCCGGCGAGCCGGGTTCGATGCCGTCGAACAAGGTCAGGAACACACCCATGGAAGACCCGATGTCGTTACTGTTGCCTTCGGTGGGCCGGATGCTGCCATCCGCGTTCTCGGTGAGATCCTGGATCGATTTGATGAACGGAAAATCTTCGCGGCTCAGCCTGGCACCGGGCTGACGGGTATGGAATTCGATATCGAGTGATCTCGACGCATTGAAGTATCCCTGGACGTCGTCTTCACGCAGATTCACGAAACTCGTGGTATTCGGGTTGAGCTGATTGGTCGATCGATTGTCGGCCCCCGCGTGGAAATGACAGCTCGCGCAAGCCTGAACACCGTCGCTGCCGACCTGCATATCCCAGAACAAGGCCTTACCGAGTTGAAGTGCGGCACGCCGGTCTTTAATGAAATCGTCCAGCCGTTCGGGCAGAGGCACTCCGCCATCGCGCTGTATTGCCTGGTGCAGCGAATCCAAGCCCAGCCCGCGGGCTTGCTCGGGCGATTGAATCTGCGTAAAAGATTCGGCAGGTGCCGGCTCGGATGACACCTCGCCGCCCGCGGCACTGAGCGCAAGAAGAACGGCAAGCAGTCGGAGTCGGGTAGCGGATAGACCGTGATCCAGTCGTCTCAACACCCGGATTCCGCCGGTCTCGAACCGCGCCATCGTATCATTTCTGGAAAATCCGAATACCATATTACCCTCCTTGAGCGCATAGGTTGGATGATTGAAGTGCTGACAAATCTGCCCCGCGAATCATCTTGGATTTGACGCTGCAAATCGGGGAAATAATTTATGGGGATTTTGTGAAGTATTCACTCGATGCTGCGGCTGATCGCCGCTAATCTGTGCGTCCATGAAGAGGCTGGATGGAAGGTCTCCGAAACTGTGGATTCATGGAGAACAGGTGTGAACGAACTGAGGGCGGATCGAATGGATACTCAACTGGACATGGATGATGCCACGGATTCAGGATGTCCGGTTATGGCCCGCAGCACGTCCGGGGCCGCGCTCGAAGCCGGCCGGGAGTTGGTTTTCCCGAATTACAAACGGGTCTTTCAGCAGGTTTTGACCGATTCGTCCGGCCTGACCGAATTACATCTTTGGGTTGACGACAAAGAGATCGTATTCGATGAACCCGAGTTGTTCTCATTCGGCGAACATTTGGTCAAACAGAGGAGTTTCATCGCAGGAACGGCGGTCAACTGGGGCGAAGGATACTCCTGGCCGCGTATCCGCGAATTGCTCGAACAGCTCATGGACGAGGGGATCCTGTTTCACGGGAACGCGATTGAAGCGGACGCGGACGCAGGTCACAACGGTTCTTGCCGCGTAATCTTGCCCGCCGCCGAAAGCCGAGTCCCGCGCACCTGGTTCGAATGCGAAGCCATCACGCGCGAACTGACCGGCCGCCCGATCGATTTGAGCTATTTGGAGCTGGTAATCCCGATATTTCGAGTCGCGCACATCGTCCTGGACGCGGAAGGACGTCAGGTGGGCGAGGCCAACGTATTTCCCAAAGCCCTGCGCATCGAAGTACCGACGGATTGGCGTGCCTGCCTTCATGCAGGCAGCCGTTATCAAAGTGACCAGCCGATGAATGTCAGCGCCCTGAAAGCGATGCGCCGACATTGGCCGCAGATGATGAAGGTCCTTACGATCATTCGCGAAGCCTATTTGGCAAGGTTTCCAAAAGCCCGCGCAGGATGGACGGTGGGCGATCTGGAACGCTTGTCTTCGTTGGTCCTGGCGATCCCCGCCTACCTGGTCATGCAAACCCGGCAGCCCGTGCCGAATGGACAACTGCATCCGGTGCTTTCCTGTCTTTTCCGGGTCACGGATGGCCTGCGCATCACCATGCATCAAATGCTGTTCCTGCCGACGCGCGAGTCTACGCTTCGACCGGACACACCGATGACCAGCCCTGAAATTTACGCGTATGCAGAACGTAATCACGTGTTTTTTTCAGATTACGGAGTTTGCGCAGGACCGAGATCCATGATCGAGGAATTTCTGCGGGTTTTGGTCGATGGACAAGCACCCGACGGTGCCGAATCGGTCCAATTGAACCGCGAGGTCGGGGCGGCCCTGGACGATCTGGAAAATGCGTTCGATTACGGCCTGTACGGACTCCAGGCGTATGCGGTGGTTTTTTCTCTCTGGCCCGCGATGGCTCGCGCCTACGAGTGCCTGTGGTCGGTTCTGGAGAATTGGACAGACGAGCGAGCCGAAACCTTCCGGGCGTTTCGCGACCGCTTCGAACGCGACATCGATTTTCTAAGAACACGCTCATTGCTGGTTACCGAAGAATGGCGGGAAAGCCGTGAAGCCGTATACGCGGACATGTATGAACGTTGTGCAGAGGGATTGGGTAACCGGGCCACCGCAAACACACTGGCCAAGCGCATCGCGCCCGAACGCTCGGAGAACACAAAGCGCGCGACCGATCGACTTCGAGGGATTTTGAGCCAGCGTTTCTTTGGCGTCTGCGCGGCAGACAGCCCGGATTTGGAGAATTTCATGCGTGTATTGATGGAATACCTCGGTCTGGAGCAGGCCATCGTGAGGGCCGCGTGTTCGACTCAGGGGTCCATAAACCGGCTGCTCGGACGCACGGAGCCGACGCGGCCGTTCCAAGCATCGGATATCGATCTTTTCAATCAACTGCAAGGGGACGTTGAACGAGTGCCCTATCTTGCCCGAGAGATCGAGGATGCACTCGGCATGAAGATCGTTGTGACGCGGAACGGCATAGAAATTACCGACCGGATCACCGCTTAGTCGAATGGCGGTCCCGGATACGACGAACGCGGCCGGCAGGGGGCTGGCCAGATCAACGTGCGATGGGCACGGACATGCTTTTAGGGATATCACCATGAAAGTAAAGACCAAAGTTCGTGCAGGGGCGCTTGCCCTGTCCACGACCAAGATGGGCGCCAGTCGCTGCAGCGGCGTAATCTACTACGCTTAATTAGCGCCCGGAGGGGGCACCGATTGGCGCCCCCTTTCTTTTCGCCGGTCTATACCCGCGGTCGGTTGGCCGTGACCGAATCTACTAGCGGAGCTGATAGCGCCCGGATCCGACACGATTCGCAGCGTACAAGTCCGGGGGAACATTCAATTTTTTTGACACTTCCGGAATCATCATGGCCAACAGTTTCTCACGCACATGCCGTGCCTTGGAGGGCGATTCTTCCGGCTACGCTTTGCTGGCCTGGGCGCTCGCATCGGTCATTCTTTGCGCCTGGCTCGCATGGTTTGCACTGGTCGAAGTCACGGTCGTCGAAGTGTCTCAATCCGCTCGTCTGGAGGTGGAACGGGCCGCGCATCCGGTAGCGGCGCCGATTGGAGGGCGAGTCATATCGACATCGCTGCGACTCGGGAAAAAGGTCGGGGCCGGCGACGTGTTGATGGAACTCGACGCCAAAACCGAGCGCCTGGGTTTGCAAGAGGAACGGGCGCGCCTGACCACGATACCCCCTCAACTGGCCGCGATCGAGCGTCAAATCAACGACCGGGAACAGGCCGCGAAACGCAGCCGCGTCGCGGCATCCAGTGCAATCGAACAGGCCCGCTCGCGACACCGGGAAGCCCTATCCACGGCCCGCTACGCCGAAGAGAACTATCGGCGCGTCCGACAATTGGCCGCGTCGGGGCGCCTGTCCGAGATTGAGGCTTTACGCATAAAGACCGATGCGGATAAGGCGAAGGCCGCCGCCGATGCACTGTCGTCGGAAATCGTTCGCCTGGTCGCTTCCGCGGATCAAAGCGCGCACTCGGATCATGCCGCGATGGAAGAATTGCGGCGCGAGTCAGCAAAGTTACAGGGACAAGTCGAAATCTCGAACGCAGTCGCCGCGCGCTTGCGGCAGAATATCGAGAAATACGTGATCCGTGCGCCCGTGTCCGGCAAAGTGGGCTCGGTTTCGCCTTTTGATGTCGGGGCTTTCGTGAATATAGGCGGCGTCGTCGGCAGCATCATTCCGGACGGCAAATTGAAAGTGGTGGCCGAATTTCCGCCTGCTCGCGTGCTCGGGCGGGTGCAGGCCGGTCAGTCCGCCCGCATGCGTCTCGATGGTTTTCCGTGGGCGCAATACGGGAGTGTTTCGTTGAAAGTGGACCGGGTCGCCGCCGAGATACGCAATAATTTGATCCGCGTGGAATTCATCCCCGATTCCCAAAATCATGAAAGGCTGTTCCTGCAACACGGTCTGCCGGGTACGGTCGAGGTCGCCGTCGAACAGACGACACCCGCAATGCTCGCGTTGCGGGCGGCGGGTCAAATGTTGACGAAACCGGTCGGTATGAATATCCAAATCGCAAGCGCGGCGCCTTGAACATTCCAAACCCGATCAGATCCACTCGTCGTTGGTGGGCTCCCGAGGTCGTGCAGACCTCGGCCATGGATTGCGGCCCTGCGACCTTGAAATGCCTGTTGGAAGGCTTCGGTATTCCGGCCAGCTACGGGCGTCTTCGGGAAGCCTGCCAAACTTCGGTCGACGGAACTTCCATCGACGTGATCGAGAGCGTCGCCCGGCAATTGGGCCTGGACGCCGAACAGGTCATGCTGCCGATGGACTATCTGTGGATTCCGGAGGCCGGAACCATACCGGCCTTGGTCGTCGTACGCAGACCGAACGGGGCAAACCATTTCGTGGTGATCTGGAAACGGCTCGGGCCTTGGATACAGATCATGGATCCGGCCGTTGGACGGCGCTGGATCAACTGTGAAAATCTTTACAAGGAAGTTTTGTTGAATAAAGCGAATGTGTCCGCGGATGCCTGGCTGGACTGGGCTGGATCGGATGAAACGCTGGCTGTATTCAGGAATCGCCTGCGAAAATTGGGCATCGATCGGTCCTCCGCCGGCGATCTACTGCAGCGTATCGGGAACCGGCACGATTGGCGGTCCATGGCGGCGCTGGATGCGGCGCTCCGGATGCTCCAGGGTCTTGTCGCGGCCGGCGGGCTTCGGCGCGGGAAAGAGACTCTAGGTTTTATGGAATCCCTGTTGGCGCGGACTGCGCTGGAAACAGCGGGGACCTGCAATGCGATACCGCCGGCCTTCTGGTCGGTCGCGCCTTCCGAAGATTATGGCGAGTCGCAGGAATTGATGTATGGCGGCGCGGTTCTGCTGCGTGTGAAAGGGCGGCTCCCGGTCGCGGCGGAATCGGTCCTCGATGAACGATTGACACCGGAACTCGCCGCCGCGAAAACCGATCTTCCTTTGCGGCCGCTTTCGGAATTGTGGTCCTTGCTGAAAGCCGACGGACTGCTATCGCCATTGGCCCTGATGGGCGCGGTCGGACTCGCAATGGGGGCCTTGATCATCGAGGCCCTGCTGTTCCGCGGATTCATCGATCTTGCGACGGACCTCAATATGGTCAAACAACGGATGGCCGCGTTGGTCGGGCTGCTGTCATTCCTGATGCTGTTGGGGGCCTTCGAGTTGCCGGTTATCAACGAGGCCCTGCGTTTGGGACGCCACCTCGAATGCCGTCTTCGCTTGTCGCTGGTCAAAAAGTTACCGCGGATCAGCGATCGCTATTTTCATAGCCGACCGGTTTCGGATATGGCCGAGCGCAGCCACAGCGTCTATTTATTGCGTTACTTGCCCGAACAAGCCATGCGACTGGTCCAGTCCGGCTGGGAGTTGATCTTCACCCTGGCCGGCATCGGGCTGATCGCGCCCCAAAGTGTATTGCCGGGCTCGGGGATTGCCGGGATCGCCATTGTACTTTCGCTGCTGGCTCAACCGTGGATCAGCGAACTGGATTTGAAGCTCAGGAGCCATAACGGCGCGCTGCAGACCTATTACCTGGATTCGCTGTTGGGCGTCGTCCCGGTCCGCACCCATTCGGCCGAACGTTCGGTGAGACGCGAGCACGAAGCCTTGCTGACCGAATGGGCGCGCTCCGCAAGGGAGCCTCTGCGCTTGGCGTTGTGGGTCGATGCGGCGCGCTCGCTCGGCTGTTTCGGTCTCGCAGGATGGATCCTTTTCATGCACATCCAAACGGTCGGAGTCACCGGCAACCTGCTGCTTCTGGTTTATTGGGTGTTGAAGCTGCCAGCGTTGGGCGAGCGCCTGGGGTCTCTGGTATTACAATATCCCGCCCAACGGAATATCGTGCTGCGCCTGCTTGAACCGCTCAGGGCTCCCGAGGAGCGCGAGGCGTCATTGGCAAACGTCCATGATCGAGCAACCCTGGAAAATACCCCGCACCATTCGAAAACGTTGAATCCGGAAACACGCGGGTTGGCGATCGAATTCGAAGGAGCAAGCGTAGTCGCGGGGGGCCACACGATCTTGCAAAACATCCGGCTTTCCATCCAGCCCGGCGAACATATTGCGATTGTCGGGCCTTCGGGCGCCGGCAAATCGAGCTTGCTCGGCGTGTTGCTCGGGTGGTACTCGCTCATCGAAGGACGCGTATCGGTCGATGGATTGCCGCTGACCCGGGATCGATTGACCGAACTCAGGCGCCAAACCGCCTGGATCGATCCGGCGATTCAGATTTGGAATCGGCCGCTGCTGGACAATCTGCGCTACAACCCGATGCCGGGCTTCCCCGCCGATTTGGGACAGATCCTGGAAAAAGCGCAGTTGACCAAGCTTCTGGCCCATTGGCCGGAAGGCTTGCAAACATCGCTGGGAGAAGGCGGGGCGCGCGTCTCGGGCGGAGAAGGACAGCGGGTACGCCTGGGCCGGGCGATGTGGCAACAAGGCGTGCGCCTGGCGCTTCTGGATGAGCCTTTCCGGGGCTTGGGCCGGGATCAACGCGATCGGCAACTCAACCAGGCGCGCGAGATTTGGAGTCAAGCCACGCTGCTTTGCGTGACTCACGACGTCTCGGAAACGCAGTCCTTCGACCGGGTGCTCGTCGTGGAGAACGGCGGCCTGGTCGAAGACGGAAGCCCCGCCGCGCTGTTGGCCAATTGCAATTCGCGCTATCGGGCATTATTGCAACGCGAAGAGGCCTTGCGCAAGGGAGTCTGGTGCGCTTCGTTCTGGCGGCGCATTCATCTGGCCGGCGGACGGCTGGTCGAATCCGATTCGAACGTGAATGACCATGACTGAACTGGAAGCGCTGGCATGGCCTCTGAGTCGAGTCGGTGAAGCGATCGAAGTGCTGGCCCGATACGGCGGATTGCATCCGGTTTCAGCCGGCCAAGTGGAGTCCTTTGAGTCACCGGGAACGGTCGAGGAAAAGGATTTGGAACCCTGGCTGGATTGGGCCGGCGCCAGACTCGGCATCGAAGTGGAGTCCGTGGAAGCCTTCGGTTCTGAATTCAAGATGCTGTTGAGAGGAGCGGGGCCCGCGCTCGTGCGTTACCGAAACGACGGAAGGTGTTCGCTTCTGCTGCTGCTCAAAGCATCGTCGCGAAGGGCTGACCTGATCGGGCCCGACCGGAAGGTCCGGAAATGCTCTCTCGAATCCCTGTACCGGGCACTCTCCGCGGACCTCGCGAATGCGATCCTGGCGGATGCGGAAGGTTTGTTGCGACACGCGAATATTCCCGAGCGGCGCTGGACGAAGGCGAAATCGGCATTGCTGCGACAACGCATGGAAGGCCGGTGCTTCGATGGTTGCTGGATGCTGAGAATTCCGCCCGAAGCTCGATTCGGTACGCAACTTTCCCATGCCCGATTGCCCGGGTACTTGATCGGAATCGTCGCCGTATTTGCGAGTCTACATGCCTTGGAAGCCGCCGGATGGGTCTTGATCGGGCGCGGCGCGCTGAACGGCCGCTTTGATCCGGGATGGTTGCTGGCCTGGGTGCTCATACTGTTGAGCATGGTCCCGTTACAGCTCGCCGGACGCTGGCTGCAAGGCATGTTCAGTATTAGATTCGGCACGTTACTGAAACGGCGGCTCCTGTCGGGTGCTTTACGAATGAACTTGGATTCCATCCGTCAGCGGGGAGTCGGGCAACTGCTGGGCCAGGTGATTGAATCGTCGGTTTTCGACTCCCTGGCTTTGAACGGAGGATTTGCCGTCCTGGTGGCTGCAATCGAGCTGTGTCTGGCCGGATGGGTGTTGACATTCGGAGCGGGCGGCGCATGGCATGTCGCGTCACTCCTGTTGTGGATTCTGGTGACCCTGGCTTTTATCGGGTACTACTATCGCCGTCTCAGGCGCTGGACGAAATCGCGTCTGGAACTGACCCACGATCTGGTTGAACGCATGGTCGGGCATCGAACCCGACTGGCCCAGGAGTCCCCGGAAAACCGTCATCAGGATGAGGACCGGGCGCTCGAGCAATTCGTCGACGTCTCGCGGACTTTCGACAGGGCATTCGTTCCGCTCGCGGCCGGGCTGCCGCGCGGTTGGCTGATCATCGGGCTTTTGGAACTGGCTCCCGAAGTGATGCTCGGCAATGCTGAAACCACCGGCTTGGCCATCGGCGTAGGCGGCGTCTTGCTGGCTTATCGGGCCTTCGGTGAAATCGCGATGGGGCTCGGCTCCTTGGCTCGGGCGCTCGTCGCATGGGAACAAATCGCGCCATTATTTTTAACCGGACAGGAAGCCGTTCGTTTCAATACGCCCTGCGCGGCGATTCGAGGCGGCAATCCGGGGCCGGTTTCGGGTAATGACCCGACGGTCCTGATACAAGCCCGGAATCTTGTTTATCGCTACAGGCCGCACACTGCGGCGGTAATCGCAGATTGCGACCTGACCATCTACAGGGGCGACCGACTCTTGCTTCAAGGCCCTTCCGGAGGGGGCAAATCGACTTTGGCGGCACTCTTGGTGGGGCTCAGACGCCCCGAATCCGGTTTGCTGTTGCTGAACGGTCTCGATCCAGTGACCTTGGGTGATCACTGGAGAAAGCAGAGCACGGCCGCTCCCCAATTTCACGAAAATCACATTTTGTCCGGTACCCTGGCCTTCAATCTGCTCATGGGGCGCCGCTGGCCGCCGAGTCCGGAAGATCTCGTCGAAGCCGAAGAGTTATGCCTTGAATTGGGCTTGGGCGACCTGCTTGAGCGCATGCCATCCGGTCTCCTGCAAATGGTCGGGGAAACCGGCTGGCAACTGTCCCATGGAGAGCGAAGCCGGCTGTATCTGGCGCGGGCCTTGTTGCAGGATTCTCAGATGGTGGTGCTGGATGAAAGCTTTGCCGCCCTCGACCCGGAAACGCTGGATCGCTGTATAGGCTGCGCGCTGTTCAGAGCATCCACGTTGATGGTCATCGCTCATCCGTAGCGATCGCTTCTACGCCGAACAAGGTCCGCGCGTTGCTGTT
>JAKEEL010000063.1 GCA_022616595.1 Methylococcaceae bacterium | reverse complement strand
TCCTCGAAATAACCAATGCCGCCCGGAGTCTGTTCTATTCTGCTCCGCATTTCTTCGGCATTTTCGACAACGGTCGGGGGTATTCCGGTACCCGAATAGATCATTCGATCCCAAGCGGCCCGGAGTTGATAGGGGTAGACACCGAGAATTTCTTTGGCAAACCGGATATGCAGCGGGTGTTGATCCGGAAACACGAAAGCGCGAATCGGCTGTCCGTCAGGCCAACGTGTCTGCCGGGCGAAAAAAATCTCGCGCAGCTGCTCCCGGTTGAAGTTGGAGTTGTGGGGATTACCATCGCTCGATTGTACCGTGAGTTCCGCCGCGGATACCGAATTCATTAGCGATGGCAATACTAAAATCCCGATAGCGGCGCAGGCCATCGCCAATCTATACGGGCGGAATTGGAATGCCGGGCGCAGTCGCAGACGGAACATGAGAGCTAAGTGTAGCAGTTTCCTGACCATTGTCGATAATTGCCGCCACGCCATTGCCGCCTTCGTTTTCCGCTGAAGGAACCCCGGTCCTGCGAGCAATGACCCGGGGTTTTTATTCAGCACAGCATAAAAACACCCCGGGGCTTCGGTTTTTCAATTCTCCGAACCCGGTTCTTTCCAGCGGGATTAAGCCAGACGATGCGGAATTTTAAGGCGCGACAAATTTATAATGATTATTTAGTTATAATTATTGCCAATTCTATTTTCTGGCTTCCCGCAGACTTGCGAAAATACTTTTATTTAAACCAAACAAAACGGCTTTAATGACCAATATATGTGAAGGCCCATTTGATTATCTACAGCGCTGCGATAGCCTCGGATAATCGGGAAACCCCGATTATCTCGATTCCATCCGGAACTTTTTTCGGTACGTTCGCACCCGGCACAATGGCTTTTTTAAATCCGTGCTTCAAGGCTTCATGGATTCTCGCCTCGCCATTGGCCACGGGCCTGATTTCACCGGACAGACCGATTTCGCCGAATACGAACACCTCCGGTGCGATCACGGTGTTCCGGATGCTCGAAACCACGCCGAGTACCACCGCGAGATCCGCACTGGTTTCAGCGACCCGGATACCTCCGACGCAATTGATGAACACATCGTAATCGGAGGTCGATAAGCCTCCATGCCGGGATAGGACCGCGAGTAACATCGCGATCCGGTTCTGCTCGAGACCGACTCCCAAACGGCGCGGATTGCCATGCTGCGATGCCACGACCAGCGCTTGGATATCGACCAGCAAAGGCCGGGTTCCTTCCCACAAGACATTGACGACACTTCCCGGACCCGGGGGATCGACGCGGCTCAGAAAAATCGCCGAAGGATTGCGGACTTCCTTGAGTCCGCCGCCGGTCATCGCGAACAATCCGATTTCATTGACCGCGCCGAAACGGTTTTTGGTCGCGCGGAGTATCCTGTAGCGGGAATCCTCCGTCGAGGACAGCATGATCTGGGTATCGACGATATGACTCAAGGTCATCGGGCCGGCGACCGTCTGGTCCTTGGTCACGTGGCCCACGATCAGGACGATCATTCCGTCTCGTTTTGCTGTTTGAGTAAGCGCGGCCGCGCACTCGCGGACTTGGGCGACTCCCCCGGGTACCGATTCGAGCGTATCGCAACACATGACCTGAATGGAATCGATGACCATGATTTCGGGCTGTTCCGTTTCACAGACCTCCAATATCCGCTCGACAGATGTTTCCCCGAGCATTTTCAAATGACCCACCGGAACCTTGATCCTTCTGGCCCGAGCCGCGATCTGTTGCAGGGATTCTTCACCCGAAACGTACAGTACCCGGCGCTCGCTTGCGGCATGGGCCAGGGTCTGGATCAGAATCGTACTCTTTCCCGCCCCCGGATCGCCGGACAGCAATACCACCGATCCAGGCACGAAACCCCCGCCCAGAACCCGGTCGAATTCCTCCATGCCGGATTGGATTCGCACGATCTCGTCCGCATCCACCTCGCTTAATGATCGCACTTCACTGGTGCTGCCGGTATAGCCTCGGACTCTCGATTTGGCCTGCCGATTACCGGTTTCAAGACGGATTTCACGAATCGAATTCCAGGCGTTGCACTGCACGCACTGGCCGCTCCATTTCGAATAATCCGCGCCGCATTCTTCGCAAACATAGCCCATCCGGGATTTCGATGCCGTCATGAGTCTCGATATCGCTCCCTTATCCGGGGCGCGGCACTCGTGCGCGATGCGCACGCGGAAGATTTGATCGGCCTGCCATTTCCCGCGTGCGCGCGGCGCACCCTACGCCCGCTATAGAGTTGCATTTATTCAATATCAGAAGCTCGGACTCGTCGCCGATTCATTTGTCCGAAGCAGCTTCCTGTTGTTCGAGATAATTGAGAGGACCTCCCGTGAACGGCGCGAATCCGGTCCCGAATACGATCCCGGCATCCAAAAGATCCGCGCTTTCCACGACTTTTTCCCGGAGACAGGCCTGCGCCTCGCCGGTCAAGCGATTCACGAGCCTGGACTGCAATAAAGATACATCGCCGGAATAGGGCGTTTGGGCTTCCTTGACCGGTTTTCCTCTTTTATAACTATAAAAACCCTGGCCGGATTTGACTCCGAGCAATCCTTTCTCGACCATTTGCCGCAGCCTCTCAGGAACCTTCAGCCCCAAATCCTTGGACAGGATTCCGGCGACAAACAGACACACATCGAGCCCCACGGTATCCGCGAGACGGATCGGCCCCATCGGCATACCGAAATCCTTGGCGGCCCGGTCGACGACCGATTTCGGGACCCCCTCGTCGAGCATTCCGACCGCTTCGACCAGGTAGGGCATCAAGACCCGATTCACCAGAAAGCCCGGAGAGCTTGCCACGGTCACGGGCAGTTTATCGAGGTGCCGCGCGAAGGCCCGCGCGCGGTCGATGACTTCGTTTGAGGTATGTTCGCCGCGAACCACTTCGACCAGCGGCATTTTCGCGACCGGATTGAAAAAGTGCAGGCCGACCAGACGGGACGGGTCCTGCATCACATCGGCCAGCTCCTCGAGCCGGATGCTCGAGGTATTGGTCGCGATCAGCGCATCCGATTTTGCTTCTGGCTCCAAGTCCCGATACAGTGCGCGCTTCGCGCCGGCATCCTCGTAAATCGCCTCGATGATCACGTCGGCTTTCGCTACGCCGAGTCCGCGGGCGTCGGGAACTAATCGATCCATGACTTTGTTGACCAGGTGTTGCTTGCCGCGAAACCGTTTCTGCAGGAAGCGGTCCGCGCGCTGCATGGCCTTGGCCAATCCGGCCTTGTAAGTGTCCTGCACGGTCACCTGAAAGCCCTGTGCCGCACACCATGCCGCGATATCTCCGCCCATGACACCCGCGCCAATCACATGCACATGCCGCGGGCTTATTTTCGATTTGTCCGCGCCCGATTTGAGCAGGTCTTGAAGCAGAAACACACGGACCAGATTGCGCGCGCTCGGATGGGTGCTCAAAACGGCGACCGAATTCGCCTCTTCGGCCATGAATTTCTTCGTGTTGCCGCCGAATTTGCGCCACAGATCGACCAGCGCGTAAGGCGCGGGATAATGTTCCCTTGCGGCCTCGCGCGAAACTTGTTTCACCATTTGCGCGGCCACCAAAGAACGCAAGGGTTGATGGTTCAAAATCCTGAGCCGGAATTTCGGGCGCTTCGGCGCGGGTTTTTGCAACAGGACCTGTTCGGCCGATTGCAGCAGCAAACGCTCCGGAACCGCATAATCCACCAAGCCGATTTTACGCGCCTGTTGAGCGGCCACGGTCCGCCCGGTCAACATCAAATCCATCGCGGCCAAAGGACCGATGAGCCGAATCGAGCGCACGCTGCCGCCGAAGCCCGGGTGAATTCCGAGCTTGATTTCGGGCAATCCGATCCGTGTCCCGGGATCATCCAACGCAATCCGGTAACGGCAGGACAGCGCCAGTTCCAATCCCCCGCCGAGACAGAAGCCGTGGATCACGGCAACGCTCGGAAACGGGAGGGCCTCGATCCGGTTCATGACCTCCTGGCCGCGGGAGATCAATCGATGTGCATCTTCGAAATTCTTGATTCCGGTGAATTCCTTGACATCCGCGCCCGCGATGAATCCATTCGGCTTGGCCGAACGAATCGCGAGTCCGGCGGGTTTTTCGATTTCCATCTGCTGCAGCAGGCCCTTCAATTCTTCCAGGACCGCGGATGAAAGCACGTTGGTCTCGCCGTCGGCATTGTCGAACACCAGCCAGACGAGACCTGCTCGACCTTTTTCCAAGCGAAAATGAGCGAATTCGTTCATGAATCTATCCCGCGGCGTTTTCGATTAACATGGCTCCCCCCTGTCCGCCCCCGATACAAATCGTAGCGACTCCCCGCCTGGCCTTCTGCCGGGCCAGAACCCTGGCCAGATGAAGCACGATACGGGCTCCGCTGGCTCCGACCGGATGCCCGAGGCTGATCCCGCCTCCGTCGATATTGAGCCGTTCGTGCGGGACTTCGCCGAAGGCTTTCCGGAGCCCGAATTCCTGTTTGCAATATTCGGGATCCCGAAAGGCGCGCACACAGGCCAGAACTTGTGCGGCGAAGGCTTCGTTGAGTTCCCAGTAATCGATCTTGTCCGGCCCGAGGCGATGGCGCGCGAGCATCGGAACCACAGCATGTACGGGACCTAGCCCCATCTCGGCCGGACTCAAAGCCGCCCATTGGCTGTCGACGATCTCGGCGACCACCGGCAATTTATACTTTTTTAGCGCGGTTTCACTGGCCAGAACCAGCCAGGCGGTTCCATCGGTAATCTGCGCGCTGTTGCCGGCAGTGATATTGCCGAAATTGCGGTCGAATACCGGCTTGAGTTTAGCCAGTGCCTCGACCGAACTGTCGGCCCGCACTCCGTCGTCATTCTCGTAACATTTGCCCTCGACATCATAGATCGCTTCGATTTCTTCGAGAAAACCGGATTCCTGCGCGCGCGCGAGCCGTTTATGGCTCTCCACGGCGTAGACATCCATCTCTTCCCTGGAAATACCGAATCGGGTCGCGAGGTTTTCGGCCGTCTGCCCCATCGAAAGTCCCACGGTCGGGTCGGTCAAACCTTTCAACAGGCCGATCACGGGAGCCAGCAGCGCCGGGCGAAATTTTCCGAGTGCCGCGGCTCGCTGTTTGAAAGACCGCGCGCCTTGCCAGAGTGCAAGCCAGCGCACCATCTTTTCCCCGAACAGAACCGGTGCGTGGCTCATCGACTCGACACCGCCGGCGAGGACCAGATCGGCATAACCGTGGCGGATATTGCGCCAGGCCGAATCGACCGCCTGCATGCCCGACGCACAATTTCGCTGCACCGTCCAGGCCGGCACCCGGTGACCGAGCCCGAGGCGCAGGGCGATCAACCGCGCGATGTTGACTTCATCGGGTGCCGGCGTGATGCAGCCGGTGATCACTTCATCGATGGCTTCGGGTTCGAAAGGCTGCCGCAGCAGCAGGGGACGCGCGGCCGCTACCGCAAGATCCGCGGCCTTGAAGGGACCCGGTCCGCTCCGCGCCTTGAGAAAGGGGCTGCGGCTGCCATCCACGATATAGACCGGCCGGCCTTTTTGCGGGTTGTCGCGCGTTGATGCGGGCATAAGAACCTCAATTGCTGGAAGTTAGGGATTCTGGCGAAAATTCATCGACACTGATCGCATCCCGGGTCGCTTGTTCCGCGGCCCTCGCGAGATCGGCTTCGGCCGGATCGATGATCCCGGCTTCGAGCGCCAGGTCGAGGAGTTCCGATTGGCGCTGGACCACGAGCTTGCCGCTGCGCCGGGCCTCCGTGATTTTCTTTTCGACGGGCTCGGCATCGAGCACCGTCTGAAACGCATGTTCGATCCGGCCGGTCGGATCGTTTTCCGCCGAATTCAGATAAATGCCGTGCGTCAGCCGGTCGCGGGCCTCGGAATTTTTCAGCAACACCGACGCGGCGGCCTGAATCACCCGGTCATCGGGCGGAGCGTAGGGTTTGCCCGTCGGGAAGATCAGCGATCGGACCAACACCGCGAGCCAGCGGTTCGGAAGGTTCCAGAATACCGCGAGCAAGGATTGCTGGGCGCGATGGATGGTGTTGCGGCAGGCCCAGTTCAACAGCGGCAGATCCCCTTCCTGCGAGCCCTGGTCCTGATAATGTTTCAATACTGCGGAACACAGGTAAAGATTGCTCAGAACATCGGCGAAGCGTCCGGAAAGGCGTTCTTTGCGCTTCAATGCGCCGCCCAGCGTGATCAATGCAACATCGGCGACGAATGCGAACCCGGCGCTCAAGCGTGCGATCTGCCGGTAGTAGGAGCGGGTATTCTTGTCCCCGGGCACCTTCGTGAAGCGTGCATTGCTCAGCGCGAGCCAGGTCGCCCTGGCGATATTGCCGAATAGGAAGCCGATATGCTTGAACAAGGCTTCATCGAATAGATTCGCGGCCTCATCGGGGTCCTGCGTCGCAATCGCTTGCATCTCTTTCTGGATGTACGGATGACAGCGCACCGCGCCCTGCCCGAATATGATCAGACTGCGGGTCAGGATATTCGCACCTTCCACGGTGATGCTGACCGGCGCGACCTGATAGACCCGGCCGATATAGTTTCGCGGTCCGAGGCAGATCCCCGAACCCGCGTGGATGTCCATCGAATCGTTGACCACCTGGCGCATGCGCTCGGTCGACTCGTATTTGATAATCGCCGAGATCACCGAGGGTTTTTCTCCCTGATCCAGGGCCGCCGCGGTGATTCTGCGCGCCGCGTCCATCACATAGGCCTCCCCTGCGATTCTCGCGAGCGGTTCCTCGATGCCCTCAAAGTATCCGATCGGGACATTGAATTGTTTGCGGACCCGCGCGTAGGCGCCCGTGAAACGGCTCGTGGTCTTGCCGGCTCCCGCGCTCAATGCGGGCAGGGATACGCCGCGGCCTTCGGCCAGGCACTCGACCAGCATGCGCCAGCCATTTCCGGCCTGCTCCTGTCCTCCGATCACCCATTCCATGGGTATGAACACGTCCTTGCCGCGATTCGGGCCGTTCTGAAACGCGGAATTCAGCGGGAAATGGCGGTTGCCGATCGAAATGCCCGGCGTATCCCTGGGGATCAGGGCGACCGTGATGCCGATCTCCTTCCGGTCTCCGAGCAGACCGTCCGGATCGAAGAGCTTGAAAGCCAAGCCGATCACGGTTGCGACCGGTCCGAGCGTGATATAGCGTTTGTCCCAGTTCAGACGAATCCCGAGCACGTTTCTTTTGCCCCGGAACTTGGCCCGGCATACAATTCCTTCGTCGGGAAGACTGCTCGCATCGCTGCCCGCGTCCGGGCCGGTCAACGCGAAACACGGGATCTCGATGCCGCTGGCCAGCCGCGGCAAATAGTAATCCTTTTGCGCCTCGGTGCCGTACTCGAGCAACAATTTACCGGGCCCGAGCGAATTCGGGACCATGATCGTCACGCCCGCGGTAATGCTGCGGCTCGCGACCTTCATCACAATTTCAGAATGCGCATAAACCGAAAATTCGAGCCCCCCGTACTTTTTCGGAATGATCATGCTGAAGAATTTGTTGTCCTTGATGAACTCCCAGACTTCGGGCGGCAAGTCACCGCGATTGTGGGTAATATCCCAATCATCCAGCATCTTGCAGAGTTCCTCGACCGGCCCGTCCAGAAACGCGCGTTCTTCGTCCGAAAGCATCGGCGGCGGAAGATCCAGCAGACGGCTCCAGTTCGGGTTTCCGGAAAACAGTTCGGCATCCCACCAAACGTTTCCCGCTTCGAGTGCCTCCCGCTCGGTCTGGGACACCGCGGGCATGGTTTTGCGCATGATTGTCAAAAGCGGACCGCTGATCAGACGGCGGCGGACCCGCGGTACTTTGAGTACGACCACCGCGGCGATGAACGCCAGCCACAAAAAAAAGGAGGTCACCGCAGCCTGGCCTGAAACAGTACCGATCGACAACGCCGCCGCGACTAACGCCAATGCGGCCCAGGCATTGACGCGATGGTAGGCCAAGATCCACAAACCGATGAGAACTACGATGAACCAGGTCATTGCATGAATCCCTTTAACTTTATTGGATGAGCATGGATTTCGAAGCATACTGCCTGCCTTGAGATTAACTCTCAATGGATGGTCTGGCAAGTAGGGAACCTGTTAGATGCTCCGATCGCAATGCGCGGGATCTTTCATCCGGCTCCGAAGCCGGCTCGGATGACCCGATTCCGCTCGGAGTTTCGGCATCCTGACAATACCTTGGTAAACGATATACACTGTATTCGCATTGGCGCGGATTGCGAAATCGTCCGCGGGCTCCATCTGCGTTCCTGCCAGTCAGAGGAGGTAGAAATGAACATCTTGATCACCGGAGGCACCGGATTCATCGGCCGGCAATGTTGCCGGGCGCTCGGCCGGGAAGGGCATCGTCTGACCGTTCTGAGCCGCAGACCTGCGCGGGTCGGCGCGATCTGCGGGGATCATTGCACCGGCATCGGCTCCCTGGAAAATCTCGAAAATGATTCCCGCTTCGATGCGGTCATCAACATTTCCGGCGAATCGATCGCAGGCGGACGCTGGACCGAAGCGCGCAAGAAAATTCTTCGAGACAGCCGCATCGGTGTAACCGCGGCGGTCCTCGAATGGATCCGTCAAAGTCCCTCCAAGCCCTCCGTACTGATCAGCGGTTCGGCGGTCGGTTATTACGGCAATCAGGGCGATGCCGAACTGACCGAGAACAACGGCGCGTTCGATGATTTCGGCCACCTCTTGTGTTCCGAATGGGAATCCGAAGCCCGAAAAGCCGAAGAACTCGGGGTGCGCGTCTGCATTATCCGAACCGGTTTGGTAGTCGGTCCGCGGGGCGGTTTCCTGAAGCCGATGCTGCTGCCTTTCAAGATGGGGCTCGGGGGGCCGATTGCGAACGGTCAACAATGGATGTCCTGGATCCATCTGACCGACCTGATCGGAATCATCAAACGGCTGCTCGAAGACCCGGAACTCCGCGGTGTATTCAATGCGACTTCACCCCGCCCGGTCACCAATCGGGAATTCACGGCAACCCTCGCCAAGGTCTTGCGCAGACCCGCGTTCATCCCGGTTCCGGGCATCCTGCTCAAACTCTTGCTCGGAGAAATGTCGATTCTGTTGACCGGGGGTCAAAAAGTGCTGCCCGCGCGTCTCCTCGCGGCCGGATTTCAATACCAATTCGCGAATCTTGATGACGCACTACTGGAAGCTTTGCGCCGTCACAACGTCTGATCGCGGCGGAAGTAATTCGTAAACGGATTATAATTCAGGAATAGATTTCCGACCCGGGGGCAGAACGACGACATGGCCATCGCTTCATCAGAACACTCCACTAAACGGGATCAGGGCGCTTTGCCCTTCAAGAACCCGTCATTCCTGTTTTTTCTCGCGACCCAGGCCCTCGGAGCCTTCAACGACAACGTCTTCAAACAATTGGTCCTGCTGCTCGGAGTCGGCTATCTGATGCTCGGAATCGAATACCAGGCGCTCGTGCAGTTCCTGTTCGCGGTGCCTTTCTTATTGTTTTCCGGAATCGCGGGGGATCTTTCCGACCGCTTCAGCAAAGGCCGCTTGATGACACACTGCAAAATAGCCGAAATCGTAATCGCGCTCGCGGGGGTCTGGGCCTTTTTGTATGCCGCGCCGGGCGCGCCGGATTCGATCGAGGCGCCTTTCTATCTCTGGCTGCTCGCGCTGGTAACTTTTGTGCTCGGAACTCAATGCGCGTTTTTCGGCCCGCCGAAATACGGCGGCATCCCGGAATTGGTCAACGACGTCGACCTTTCGCCAGCGACCGGATTGACCCAGATGACGACCTTTCTGGCGATCATTTTCGGCGTCGCACTCGCGGGACTGCTCGCCGATCTGTTCGCGGACCGCATCTACCTCGCGGGGCTGGTCACGGTCAGCATCGCGGTGCTCGGTACCCTGACTTCGTACGGGATCACCCGGCATCCGGCGGCGGCGCCCGCGCGACGCATCACGATGGCATCTCTGACCAGCATCGTTCCGACCCTGATGGAGATCATACGCAAGGATGCCTTGATGCTGCGCATCATGATCGCTTATTCCTGGTTCTGGTTTGTCGGCGGGGTGACCCTGACCGCGATCAATGCATTCGGCCGCCTTCAATTGGGTCTGAACAACTTCGAAACCAGCCTGATGGTCGCGATGACGTCGATCGGCATCGCCGCGGGCAGTGTCGTCGTGGGCCGGTTTTCCAAGGGCGGAATCCGTCTCGGGTTCATTGTCCCCGGACTCGGCCTCCTGGTCTTGTGTTTGTCCTGTTTGTACTTCGTTCCGGTGCATCATCCGAGCGCCGGTGACATCGAATTGCTGAATCAACTCAAGAACGCTCCGGAAAATGTCCAAAACGCGGCCCTGATCATTCCGAAGGCGGAACCGGGTGTGCGCTACTTCAGCTTTCTGATCCTGTTCCTGTTGGGGACCGCGTCCGGATTTTTTTCGGTACCGCTGCTGGCCTTTATTCAGGCACGGCCCCCCGCCAGCGACAAAGGCAAGGTCTTTGCCGCGGTAAACTGGCTGAATTGGACCTTCATCGTCGCTTCGGCGATCGTCTATGGCATCGGCATCAGCCTGTTCGACTATCGGGCGAATATGTTGCTTGCCCTCTTGGGCGTCATGACCGGGCTGATCGGATGGGTTCTTCTGCCCGCGATCTTCCTGCATGTGCGGAACGAAAAAGCGGTTTTCGTCGCGAGCGCCGCGGATTCGTAATATTCCGACCGGCTCCGGGACGAGAATCGACGGTGCCTGACAAGGGCCGCGGTCTCAAGAAGCGGTTCTCGGCAGGTGTTTCGAGATGAAGCCGGTTGCTTCCAGGGCGTGCATGGGGCGGGGGATGAAATAACCTTGCGCGTCGTTCACGAGCTTGAAGCCGTCGAGGTCCAGAAAGATCAGCGCGCATTGGCTGTCCCGGCGGGTCAGGGCGCGCGCCAGTCGCTCCTGGAATAAGAGCCGGTTGGGCAGCCCGGTCAGGGGATCATGATGAGCCATGAAGGCGAGCCGGTCCTCGGCGCGTTGAAGCGCGCCAAGATCGGTGAAAATCGACACATAGTGATGAATTCCCTCGGCGTCCGGCACCGGAGTCAAAAATTGCCAGACCGTGAGTTGTCCGCCGTTCTTCAGGGTCAATGGCGTTTCACCCTGCCAGCGGCCGTCGCGCTTCAGGTCTTTGAGGATTTCTTCCCAGGCGGGATCGGTCTCGCGCCGGGTGTGCACCAGATCCCAATGGGCTCCGATGATCTGCGCTTCACAATAACCGCTCAGGGCTTCGAAAGCCGGGTTGACCGACAGGAACCGCCCGAGGTCGTCCGGAATCGCAGATCGTCCCGTGCGATCCGGGAAAATAACATTCGGCGCCGATCCGGAATTGGAACCGATGGTGACAGTAAAAACCGGAGATCAAACGTCGGAAATAAGCATGGACGCCCGGCCGAAGTGACAAATACCTGATTCAGGACTACTCTTTTCAGGAAAATGCCAAGGGGGGAACAAACCCTTGGTCGGACATCGGATCTTGCAAAGTCAGGCGTCCGCTGTAGAATTCACCTCCGGCTTACCTGGATGCCCTTCCTGAATCCTGCCACTGATTCGTTCGGTATGACTACGACAATATTGGGAATTTCGGCTTATTATCACGACAGCGCCGCGGCTCTTTTACAAGGCGGCCGGATCGCAGCCGCGGCACAGGAAGAACGCTTCACCCGAAAAAAACATGACTCCCGATTTCCCGGAAACGCGATACGCTATTGTCTGGAAGAAGCCGGCACAACGCTTTCGGCGGTCGACTATATCGTCTTCTACGACAAACCGCTGGTGAAATTCGAGCGGCTGCTCGAAACCTATCTGACCTATGCACCGCACGGCTTCCGATCCTTCCTCGCCGCGATGCCGGTTTGGTTGAAAGACAAGCTGTTCCTCAAATCGACATTGAAGAAAGAATTGGCGGCGCTCGGCGGACTCAAGGAAAAAAACCTGCCGCGGCTGTTGTTTACCGAACACCATCAGTCCCATGCGGCCTCGGCGTTCTTTCCAAGTCCCTTCGATCGCTCCGCGGTACTCTGTCTCGACGGGGTCGGTGAATGGGCCACCACGAGCGTTTGGCTGGGCGAAGGCAACCGGCTCAGCCCGCGCTGGGAAATCGATTTTCCGCATTCGCTCGGGCTACTCTATTCGGCTTTCACCTATTACACCGGCTTCAAGGTCAATTCGGGAGAATACAAACTCATGGGCCTCGCGCCCTACGGGGAACCCCGTTTCGTGGACCTGATCTACGGCCATCTGATCGACGTCAAACCGGACGGAACCTTCCGCCTGAACATGGACTATTTCAACTACGCGACCGGCTTGACCATGACCAACCGGAAATTCGCCCATCTGTTCGGCGGCCAAGCCAGAAAACCCGAGTCCGAGATCACGCAAAAGGAAATGGACCTGGCCCGATCGATCCAGACCGTTACCGAAGACATCGTCCTGAAACTTTCGCACACCATCAAGCAGGAATTGGATACCCGCAATCTGTGTCTCGCCGGCGGTGTCGCGCTGAATTGCGTGGCCAACGGGCGTCTCTTGAAAGAAAGCGCTTTCGACCGGATCTGGATTCAGCCGGCGGCCGGAGACGCGGGCGGGGCGATCGGCGCGGCCTACGCGGTCTGGCATGAATACCTGGACAACCCGAGACCGAATGGCCACAGCGGTCGCGATCATACGCGCGGATCCTACCTTGGACCGCGCTTCGAAAATAATGAGATCATGCGTTATCTCGACGGGATCAAGGCCCGCTACGAGCAGATCGATGACGCGGCGTTGATGCCGAAACTGGCCAGAATTCTGAGTTGCGAAAATGTAGTCGGATGGTATCAGGGAAGAATGGAGTTCGGCCCGCGGGCGCTCGGCGGGCGTTCCATCATCGGCGACCCGCGCAGCCGGAAAATGCAGTCCACGATGAACCTGAAGATCAAGTACCGCGAATCATTCAGGCCCTTCGCTCCCGCAGTCAAGTTTGAGAATGTTTCGCAATGGTTTGAACTCGATTCCGAAAGCCCGTATATGCTGCTGGTCGCGAACGTTAGAAAGGACAAACGGATCGAGATGTCGGATGAAGAAAAAAATCTGTTCGGTATCGATAAACTGAACGTTCCGCGCTCATCCATCCCGGCGGTCACGCATGTGGATTACTCGGCGAGGGTTCAGACCGTTCATGCCGATACCAACCCGCGCTTCTACGCACTCTTGGAGCAATTCGAAAAAATAACCGCTTGTCCGGTTTTGATCAATACTTCCTTCAACGTGCGTGGCGAGCCGATCGTTTGTACGCCCGAGGATGCCTATCGCTGTTTCATGCGTACCGAAATGGACTATCTGGTCATGGAGAATATATTATTGGACAAGCGCGATCAGCCGGAATGGGGCAAAGACGACTCCTGGAAAAAAGAGTTCGAACTGGATTAGACGAACGTGCCCAAGATTGTACCTGAAATCGACACCCGCGGCCTTCGCGAATTCGGCTTTGTCTGCGCCACGATCATCGTGCTTCTGTTCGGATTTTTCTTTCCGGTAGTGGTATTCGAGAAACCGGTGCCCAAACTGGCGCCGGCATTCCAGATAGCCATCGTTCTTTCCACGGTCGCCTTGGTCCTGCCGGTGGTTCTGAAACCGATTTACATCGTCTGGATGGCGATCGGTTTTGTGCTCGGCTGGATCAATACGCGAATAGTCTTGGGGCTGGTATATTTCATGCTGTTTACGCCCGTGGCTTTGTTCCTGAGATTGTTCCGGGTCGACCCGATGCGGCGTAAATTCGACCGGGACACAATTTCCTATAAACGACCCAGTACCCTGTCACCCAAACAACAAATGGAGAAACCTTACTGATGTTGGAGTTATTGAAAGACCTGTGGGGCTTTATGCGGGTCCGGAAGAAATTCTGGCTCGCGCCGATTATCATCGTTCTGTTGCTGCTCGGGGCTTTGATCGTGCTGTCCCAGGGCTCGGCGGTCGCGCCGTTTATCTATACGCTGTTTTAGAACCCCGTGCCGGGGAGCCTTGTCCGAGGTTCCCCGGCGATCGGCCGCACCGCGCTCATCCATCCGATGAGGAAACGCTCAAGCGGTCACCGCGAAAGTTTTCATAACTGAGGTCAGGTTTACAAAGACTTCCAACCACCATGCCGAAAACGCTGGCCGAAAGTCCCCAAAGCAGGCCGGGAACAGCGGAATCCGTGATTTCAGCGGCGATCCAGGCGGTCATCCCGGCCAGCATGGCGAGGATCGCACCGGAGTTGGACGCCTTTGACCAGAATAACCCGGCCGCAAGCGGCACGAACAGGGATACCAGGCTCAAAGCGGACGACTGTCCGACCAGTTCGTAAATATTGGTTTTCCAACCCGCCAGAAACGCGGCGGAAAAGGCAACGCCCACGACCGCGAGGCGCATGATTTGCAGCAGGCCTTGATCGGACAACCGCCGGAAATAGGGTCTGACCAGATTTTCTCCGATCACCGTCGCGGGCGCGAGCATAGCGCCCGAGGTCGTGCTCAAAATAGCCGACAGCAGCGCCCCGAAAAACATGATTTGCATCCAGATATTGCCATGCCGCAAGACCATTTGCGGCAGCGCCATCTGCGGATCGCCCCGCCCGAACTCGGGATACAGGATTCTTCCGCACAGGCTGATATACAGAGGAATCAGCGCGACGCTCAGGTACAAAGCTCCTGCGAGATACGAGGCCCGGACCGCACTGGTTTCATTCTTCGCCGACATCACCCTTTGGAATACATCCTGCTGGGGGACCGAACCCAGCCCGATGGTGATCCACGCGGCGACATAGGCAAGAATGCTTAAAGCGTCGGGCTTGGGGATGAATCGAAAAAATCCCTCGGGGGCCGACGCCAATACCGCTCCGATGCCCCCCGCCTGCTGATTGACCGAATAGGCCAGGACCAGGAGTCCTGCCACGATCATGATGGTTTGCACGAAATCGGTGACGGAAACCGCCCACATGCCGCCGATATAGGTATAGATCAACGCGACCACGGTGCAGACCGCGATTCCGATTACGACCGGTATGCCGGTCAGCGTATTCAGGATAACCGCCATCGCGACCAACTGCGCGGCGATCCAGCCGAAATAGGACGGTACCAGAAATATCGCAGAAACCAATTCGGCGCGCCGGCTGAATCGCCGCTTGAAGAAATCGCTGAAGGTAAGCAGGTTCATCCGGTACAGCGGCCGGGCAAAAAAGGCCCCGACCAGAACCAGGCACAGGGCCGCGCCGAAAGGGTCCTCGATCACGCCGATCAGGCCTTTTTCTAAGAATTCCGCGGAAGCGCCCATCAGGGTCTCCGACCCGAACCAGGTGGCAAACAGAGCGGTTGCGGCTACCGTCATCGGCATTTTCCCGCCGGCGACGACAAAGTCTCTCGTGGAATGGACATGGCTCGCGGCCCACCAGCCGATCAGAAGCGTCACGGCCAGATAGACGAGAATGAATGCGATCAGCATTGTATGGCCTTTGAAACGATGAATGAGGATTCGATGGACAAGTTCGCGGCCGGATTCCAGGAAAAAGGATTATTTCCGTAACGGAGATATCGATCCGGACTGCAAGACTCGCGGTTTGCTACGAAGGCAGCGCACGCTTATCTTTCCAATCGGCTTCCAGCCGTCTCGCGAACCGCAGGGTGAAACAACTACCCGCGCCCGGTTCGCTCACAACGCTCACGTCTCCGCACAAAAGATCCACGGCGATCTTCCGCGTAAGATACAAACCCAAACCGGTTCCCGATGTTCTCAAGCGTAAATAGGAATCCAAACGTTCAAACGGGATGAACAAGCGCGTTAGTTGCTCCGGCTGGATCCCGATTCCGGTGTCGTGGACATCGATAATCACCTCGTTTTCATGCGCGCGCGCCGAACATAAAACGCTTCCTTTTTCGGTGTATTTAACGGCATTGCTCAAAAGATTGATCATGCATTGCAGCACCCGTTTTCGATCCGAATACACCGGTAACCGACCGGGGACATCCGTATTTAGCGCGAGGTCCTTGTCTCGCGCCTGCGCTCTGACAGTATCGAGGGCTTGGGCGGTCAATTCACGCAGATCGAACGCGTCGGGGAAGACATCGATGCGTCCGGCTTCAATTTTCGAGATATCGATGATGTCGGTGATCAATTCGAGTAGATGTCGGGCCGACCGTGCGACGCGCCTCAACTGATCGGTCTGACGCTCGTTGAGATCGCCCGATAAACCCTGCAGTAAAATCCCGGTGAATCCGATAATCGCATTCAACGGTGTGCGCAACTCATGGGACATACTCGCGATGAACATCGATTTGGTACGGTCGGCGGACTCCGCCGCATCTTTTGCCCGGAGCAGTTCGAGTTCCATTTCCTTTTGTTGCGTCAAATCGGTGATAATGTTAGCGTAATATTGCGCTTGACCCGCCTCGTTGCGGACCGCGAAAAAGTAGTTCAGCGTCGGAATGTGCCGGGCATTAGCACGCCCGAGTTCCAGTTCCCCGGTCCATTGACCGGAATCGAGAAGCTCCGGCAACACTTCCGAATCGAGTGTACGTAGCGCTGCTTCGGAATAATACTCGGTAAAAAGGGATGGACGGTCGGCGGGCAGTCCGAGTTTCTCCAAAGTCCGGAGCAATGCCGGGTTCATGTAGACCACTTCTCCATCCAGCCTCGCCATGCCCATGCCTTGCCCGGCGCTTTCGGCGAACCACCGAAAGGCTTTCAAGGCTTGTTCCGACTGCTTCAATTCGGTAATATCGACATGACACCCGAGGATGCGGGACGCCTTGCCATCGCCGGTTCTTGCAACCACTTCGCCGCGAGAATATATCCAGCGATAAGAACCGTTCTTATGGCGCAGACGAAACTCCGTTCCATACTCGGCGGATTTCCCCTGGATATAGAACAAGTTCGCACCAACCGCACCTTCCTTATCATCGGGGTGGAGCCGGCTTTCCCATTCGAGGTAATGGTTTCCAATCTCGTCCTCCTGATAGCCGAGCTGCCGCTTCCATTCCGGAGAATAAATCACCGTATCGTCCGCAAGATTCCAATCCCAAATCCCGATATCGGCGGCTTTCATGGCAAGCCGCGAACGCAGTTCGCTTTCTCGCAGGATCGCTTCGGTGCGTTTTCGTTCCGCCGCTTCCGCGACCAAATTCGCATTCAATTCGACCAACTCGGCGGTACGTGCCTTGACCTTGGATTCCAGGGCGGTATTGGCCCAGCGCAAAGCTTCCTCGGCCACCTCGCGCTTGACGACCTCGAAAGCAAGCGCGGCAAGATCGGCAACGGAACCCGCGAAGTTCTGCTCGTCCAGCGTCCAGTGACGCTTGGGCCCGACCTGTTCATGACAGACTACGCCGATCAAATCGGCGCCGAATTGGATCGGTGAGTCCAGCAGCGAGGTGATTTTGAACGCCGGTAAATAATCCGCGCAAAATTCCCGGGTAACCGGATCGCTATAGGCATCATCGACGGCGATGTTTCTTGCACCCAGCAAGGCAGTAAAATAGGATGGATAATCGCGGGTGGCCAATCTTGCGCCTCCGGAGTGACGCTCCTGGCTGAGTTCGTAAAGATCGGCGCAGTACAGTTCGGTCCGGGCCTCGTTAAACAGCCAGATGCTTGCCCGTTCCACCCGAAGCGTTGCCGCCGTAGTCTCCGTCAACGTCTTCATGGTTAACTGGA
The DNA here is from genome assembly GCA_022616595.1 of Methylococcaceae bacterium. Classification (GTDB taxonomy): domain Bacteria; phylum Pseudomonadota; class Gammaproteobacteria; order Methylococcales; family UBA1147; genus UBA1147. The sequence continues at coordinate 1,777 of JAKEEL010000063.1, read as the reverse complement.
GATCTCCCGAGTTGATCGATTCGCTGCGGGCGATCCGTGACAAAGCCCTGTTTTGCCTGATCAGACGATCTTCGCTGCCGCGCAAGGCATTTTGCTCGCGCCGGTGACTTTCCAAATAGATTCCCAGCATCCCGGTCAACGCCGTGCCACCGAACAAAATATTCCAGGACAACCAAGCACTTATCAGGCCGTCTGGTTCGTCGTCCGGATTGCTGAGCGTTGACTGCTCATTGCGGGCAGTCGACGGGTGGACTCTTTCCAATAAGCGCTCTTCGAATTGGCGAACGATAAAAAACACGAGCATCGTCAGGCCAACACAGGGTACGATCAGAGGAAACAACAAACCCCTGCGACTCTTCTTGCGAGTCCAGACCAATAACAGCGGCGTAATGATCAGTATGCCCGTGGTGTCGCCCACCCACCAAGTCAAGCCTGTGGATAAATCATGGACCGGATTCAAGCCGCCGCCGATCGTGAGGCCGGCGATCCCGAAACAAGCCCCGATCGCCCCGGAAAATCCTGCGATCAAAACAAATAACGCCACGTCTCCGAGCGTTTCCGGAGCCAGGCCGGGAAACTTTTGTCGGATGCAATAAGCGGCGACAATGAATTCCAACATCGAGCCGCCCGCGATCACGCCTGCCCCGGAAGCGGCAGGGAGTAATCCATCCGCGCCGGCGATAAAATACGTAAGGTTATAACAGAACGAGCCGAGTCCCGCGCCGAAAGCCATCCGGTAACCGAAAACGAGTATCGCGGAAAGCGCGATACCGGATGCCGGCCAAACCGCCATGACATTACCGGCGAAATCGGAAGAATAAAACGCAAGTTTCGCGAAGAGAAAATAAACGATCGCCATTAAAAAAATTGCGCCCCAATACGACCCGATTCGAACGAACCAGGGTTTATGGGGAGCTACCGGCATGATCTATGAAAGTTGCTTTCATGGGAGACAAGATTATAGTCCCGGACCCTGGCAGTACTCCACGCCCCACGCTTTGCGGCCTGCGGATTTAAAACCCGTGCTTTGAATATTCGCATTTTTGAAATACCGGTGCTAAACTGGTTTCGAGATTCGCGTTCCGGTTGAAATCGAAGAGTTTTTTATTCACCTTCTGAACTTACTCGATTGCCACGACAGCCCTCGCGCAACCCCCCGAAAAAATTGATACGGAGTTCAGGAATGGCCTCGGTACTGGTTATTGAGGACAACGCAGACAATCTGGAATTGATTAAAGTCATTCTCGAAGCGCATGGCTATCAGGTGCGCCACGCGGCGACCGGCCGCGAGGGCGTCGATCAGGCTTTGATTCTACCGCCGGATTTCATCCTGCTCGACATCCAGCTACCCGATATCGACGGGGAAGAGGTATTGCGGCGTATTCGCAAAAAGGAACACGGCCGGCCCATACCCGTCATCGCGGTAACCTCCTACGCCATGTCCGGCGATCGTGAACGGCTGTTGGCGGCCGGTTGCAACGGCTACATCGAAAAACCGATCGATCCGGGAACGATCATCGATCAAATCAAGAACGTCGTGTATGAATGAACCCGCGCGCCGAAGTCTGACGGTTCTGATCGCGGAAGACGATGAAAATTCGCGGGTGTTGCTGCAAAATGCGTTGTCTTCCGCCGGTTACAAGGTGCTCTGCGCCGCAAACGGCCAGGAGGCGCTGATTCTGGCTAACGCCGGATCGCCCGACATGATCGTGTCCGACATCCTGATGCCGGTCATGGATGGCTACGCCCTGTGCCGGGCGGTCAAGAGAGACGATAC
>JAKEEL010000007.1 GCA_022616595.1 Methylococcaceae bacterium | reverse complement strand
GCAGCGCCTGTCAGTGGGCTTTTCCGTGGAGTTTGTGCCCTACGACTGGGCACTGAACGATCGCCAGCGAAAGGCAAGCCATGAGTAGCTTCTTGCGACAGCATTTTGCACGCGGCTTTGTCGGGCTGGTATTGCTTGCAACGGGGCTTGGTAAGCTGCTCGACATGGCGGGCTTCGTCACGGTCATCGAAGCCTACCAGCTGGTCCCGCCTCGGGTCGCCGCAGTCCTGGCCTATTCACTACCCTGGATCGAACTCGGCACGGGTGCCCTGCTCCTCACGGGTCGATTCCTGTTCTCGGCGGCGAGCCTCGCGGTAGCATTGCACCTGTTGATGATCGGAGTGGTCCTGATTACGTTAAAACGAGGCGTCCAAGTTGAAAATTGCGGTTGTTTCGGTGTCTTCCTCGCTAGACCCTTGACCAAGACCACCTTGGTCGAGGATCTGGTGATGTTCGCAATGTCCGTCTGGGCTTGGTTCAACGCCCGGAAATGGCCCGCTCTTTCGGAACCGGCAGGGGGAGTTTAATCCGTGTTGACCTGGCTTATGAGTATCCGTACTCGGGATTCGGCGCGGAATGCCGCCGAACTTCGTCGCAGTCTCGACAATGCGCGGCGGCGGATTCCCGAGAAATTTAAGACCCTGAACCAGTTTCTCGGCCGCCAATATGTGGGCTGTGGTGCGACCATCGGTGTAATGCCGCGTTGCGATTTCGCCTGCCGGGGATGCTATCTGGGTCGCGAGGCCAACCAGATTCCAGCGGCACCGGTAGCGGCAATCAAGCAGCAACTCGACGCCATTCGCGGCTGGCTCGGGGACGGTGGAAACGTACAGATCACCGACGGCGAGGTTACCCTCAGAACCTTAGCGGAATTGATTGAAATCGTGCGTTATGCGCGCCGTATCGGACTGGTCCCGATGTTGATGACGCACGGCGACACTTTCCTGCAATCGCCCGCTCTCCTGGAAAGCCTGGTCCGCGAGGCCGGGCTCACCGAGATCAGCATTCACGTCGACACCACGCAGCGCGGAAGAAAGAACCGGGAATTCCGCCATGCGAGGTCCGAACGGGAACTCATGGCGCTCAGGGACCGCTTTGCGGACCTGATTCGTGCAATACGCCGTCGAACCGGGAAACCGCTGCAGGCGGCGACGACTTTTACGCTGACCGATGCCAATCTCGATGAGGTTCCGGGCGTGATTCAATGGTCCATGCTGAACGCCGATGCGTTCAAGATGATCAGTTTTCAGCCGCTGGCCGAGGTCGGCAGAACCGAACCAGGCCTGGCCGCTTCACTGAGCCTCGAAGCACTCTGGGAACGGATCGGGCTGGGCCTGGCGCCCGAAGGCCCTGTTCCGGTCCTCGGCAATTACCAGGGACTCTTCGGTCATCCGGCCTGTACGCGCTTCGTTCAGGGAGTCGTGGTTAAAAGCAAGAAGGACGGAACGTGCTTCCATCCCTTGTACCGCGTTGACGATGAGAAGACGCTGAAATTTCTCGAGGAATTGCAAAAACGCTGTGGTGGTGTGAGCCTTCGCGGGCATGGTCGCGTCATGAAACTCGGACGGATTACCGGGATTTTTTTACGGGAGTGGCGTTTTATACTCACTTCGGTGCTACCCTTTTTGATCCGGACGCTCGCAAGCTACCACCCCAACGGACTTCCCGGAATCCTGTTCGGCCGGTTCGCCGGCACGATGAGACTCGATTATCTGAATATCGTCAGCCATCACTTCATGAACCGCGCAGAACTGGCAACTCCGCTCGGCAAGGAACGCCTGGAAATGTGCGCCTTCAAGGTCCCGATTCAGGACTCTCTGGTCTCGATGTGCGAAGTGAACGCAGGCGGCTTACGCGATGAGTACTACAAGACGCTCAAGGCTCGCTACGATGCTTGACCCTTCACGAAGATCCAAGACTTATCCGACCCTGGAAAAGTCGAGACGATCGCAGGGGGAGGCGCGGGACTCGGGAAAGCGGTTTGTCGCAAGCGCTCATGCCCGAGGCCGCACACCCTGTCCGGAAGTTTGCGTTTTTCTCGGCACGAAGAACTCTGCGGCGTCCCATGGACCCGAGGACTGGCGCCGCCCCATCCACATCGCTTCGGCTCATGCTCTGGTGGCATCCCCGTACAAATCCGCTTACGTCGCGGCCAGGCACGGTCTGCTCGGCTTCACCCGCGCCGTCGCGCTCGAGGTCGCGAAACCGGGGATCACCCGCAATGCGATTTGTCCCGGCTATGTGCTTACGCCGCTCGTCGAACATCAGATCGCGGCTACGGCCAAGGCCAGGCAGATGTCCGAGAACGCAGTGGTCAAGCAGGTGCTTTTGGCCGCTCACTGGACCAAACGATTCGTGACTGTCGAGCAATTGGCCGAAACCACGCTGTTTCTGAGTTCGAAGGCTGCGGACAACATGACCGGCATCGCTCTTCCGATCGATGGCGGCTGGACCGCCGGCTGATTCTGACGGCACCCCGAAGGACGTTGAAATCCGGTCACAAGATCGTGCGGAGTCCGGCCGCTACGAAGGCCTGATTCAAAAACTTCGGGTACCCACCCGGCGCGGTTGCGAGTTCAATCCTCCGGTTGCTCGGTTTCATCCACCGCTTCCAGCCACATGACGTTGATGATGCCGAATGCGCAGGCCAAACCGACGCCAAGAATCCAGGCGAAATACCACATCGTTTTCTCCTCAATACAAGGTATGTTCGCTTTCGTGAATGTGCCGGACCGTGATCTTGCCGCCCCTCCGCATCCGCTCTCGCCGGTCTTGCAAGTCATTAACCGCGCCCAGCTATGTGAGCTATACGCACTCCGAAATGGAGGAATGGGAATTCCTCGGCGCCATCGCCAAGCGCGCGGATTGCCTTATCCTGTTGGACATCAATAACGTTTACGTAAGCGCCTTCAACCATGGTTTCGATGCTTTGGAATATCTGGAAAGCATGTC
>JAKEEL010000062.1 GCA_022616595.1 Methylococcaceae bacterium | reverse complement strand
TGCCGGTTCGCATGCGCCGGCAAAACCCGAGGTTCAATTCCCTGGCCGCGGCTTCGAGCACGCCGGTGCGCGTCTCGACACCCGCATCGGCGAGCGCCCTGAAGCCTTGCCCTGCGACACGCGGATTAGGATCCTCCATCGCCGCGACCACCCTTTTCACACCGGACTGAATCAGCGTTTCGGTACAGGGCGGCGTTTTCCCGTAATGACAGCAGGGTTCGAGCGTGACATAAACCGTCGCGCCGCGCGCCTCGTCTCCGGCCATTTGCAGCGCCTCGATTTCGGCATGCGCTCCGCCGGCCCGGCGGTGCCAGCCTTCCCCGACTATCCTGTCATCCCTTACGACCAGGGACCCGACGCAGGGATTCGGATCGGCCGTCAAAAGGCCCTTGCGTGCCAGTTGCAAGGCACGAACCATGTAGCGATCGTCCGTCTGCGACAATCCGGGAGTCATTTTCGTCCGTGTGGTTCCTCTTCGAGACTCGCGATCACCGCGCGGAATTCGTTCACATCCTGAAAACTGCGATACACCGATGCAAAGCGCACGTAGGCCACATGATCCAGTTTTTGCAATTCCTCCATGACCGCTTCACCGATCAGACTCGAAGAGCATTCGCGATCCCCGGTGCTTTGCAGCTTTTTTTTGACGCGGTTGATGGCGGCTTCGATCGCATCGCTCGAAACCGGACGTTTTTCGAGTGCCCTCAGCATCCCCGCGCGGAGTTTATCTTCGGAAAATGGCTCCCTGGTTCCGTCAGACTTGATGATCCGCGGCAGATTCAGCTCCGCGAATTCGAATGTGGTAAAGCGTTCCCTGCATTCCATGCATTCCCTCCGGCGGCGCACCTGGTCGCCTTCCCCGGACAAACGGGAATCGATGACACGGGTGTCTTCGGCGGAGCAATAGGGGCAGTGCATAATCGGGAAGGACGGAGTCCTGGAAAAATTCTCGAAGCAACATTCGTTGCGACTCATTGTACAACAGAACGATCCGCCGACGCGTAGTTCCTGCGGTCGAAGCAAGGCTCCGGATTATGATTTTTTCTCGTCAACATGAAATAATAGCGCGCTCGAAAAACCAGCATTTGGCATCAGGCAACATGGCGCAATACGTTTACACGATGAACCGGGTCGGAAAAGTCGTCCCGCCCAAGCGCGAAATCCTTCGCGACATTTCCCTGTCCTTCTTTCCGGGCGCGAAAATCGGCGTGCTGGGACTGAACGGGTCCGGAAAGTCCACCCTGTTGAGAATCATGGCCGGAGCCGATCCGGAATTTAACGGAGAGGCCCGGCCGCAGAGCGGGATCCAGATCGGCCATCTGTCCCAGGAACCGCAACTGGATCCGGCCAAGGATGTCCGCGGCAATGTCGAGGAAGGCGTCGGTCCGGTTAAACAACTGCTCGATCGGTTCAACGAGATCAGCCTGAAATTCGCCGAGCGCATGAGTGACGAGGCAATGACGGCGCTGCTCGATGAACAGTCCCGACTGCAGGACGCGATCGATGCCGCGGGTGGATGGGAACTCGAGCGCAAACTGGAAATCGCGGCCGATGCCTTGCGCCTTCCGGACTGGGATGCCGACGTGGCCAGACTTTCGGGCGGGGAGCGCCGCCGGGTCGCTCTGTGCCGCCTGCTGTTGTCGAGCCCGGACATGTTGCTGCTCGATGAACCGACCAACCATCTTGATGCGGAATCGGTCGCGTGGCTGGAACACTTCCTCGCCGATTACAAGGGAACCGTGATCGCGGTCACGCATGACCGTTACTTTCTCGACAATGTCGCGGGCTGGATACTGGAGCTCGACCGCGGGCACGGAATCCCGTGGCAAGGCAATTATTCGAGCTGGCTGGAGCAGAAAGAAAAACGTCTCGAAATCGAAGAAAAGCAGGCCAGCGCGCGTTCCCGCGCGATGAAGGCCGAACTCGAGTGGATCCGAACCAACCCGAAGGGACGCCGCGCCAAAGGCAAGGCGCGGCTCGCAAGGTTCGAGGAACTGGCTTCGCAGGAAGTTCAAAAGCGCAACGAAACCCGCGAGATCTATATCCCGCCGGGCCCTCGACTCGGCGACGTGGTCGTCGAAGCGGACGGTCTGCGCAAAGGCTTCGGGAACAGGCTCCTGATCGACGATCTGAGTTTTCGACTGCCGCCGGGCGGGATCGTCGGAATCATCGGCCCGAATGGCGCGGGCAAGACCACCCTGTTCCGCATGATCGCGGGGACCGAAAGCCCGGATTGCGGTTCCCTCAAACTCGGCGACACGGTCAAGCTCGCCCATGTCGATCAGAGCCGCGACGCGCTCGATCCTTCCAAAACCGTCTGGGAAGAAATCTCCGCAGGTCTCGATACGATCACCGTGGGCAACTATCAGACGCCTTCGAGGGCTTATGTGGGACGCTTCAATTTCAAGGGAACGGACCAGCAAAAACGGGTCGGCGATCTTTCTGGCGGCGAACGCAACCGGCTTCATCTCGCCAAGCTGCTGAAAACCGGCGGCAATCTGTTGTTGCTCGATGAGCCGACCAACGATCTCGATGTCGAAACGCTCAGGGCGCTCGAAGAAGCTTTGCTGAATTTCCCGGGCTGCGCGGTGGTGATCTCGCACGACCGCTGGTTTCTCGACCGGATCGCGACCCACATGCTCGCGTTCGAGGGAGACAGCAAAGTCGTCTGGTTCGAAGGAAATTATGCCGACTATGAGGCCGACCGGCACAGAAGACTCGGCGACGAAGCCGACAATCCGCACCGGATCAGATTCAAGAAACTCGCATGAGCGAAGCGGAACGATTGATCGAGGCCGCCGCCGCGCTCATCGAACGCATCGAAAGGCTGCTGCCGCCCCGCGAATTGGAGCCGGACTGGCAGGCCGCGACAGCTTTCCGCTGGGGCAAGACCCGGACCGGAAACGGCCTGATGCCGATCGAGAAGCCGAATACGCTCAGGCTTTCCGATATCCGCTGCGTGGATCGCCAGAAAGCCGAAATCGATCGCAACACGCGCCAGTTTCTCAAGGGCTTCCCCGCGAACAACACGCTCCTCTGGGGTTCGCGCGGAACCGGCAAATCCTCGCTGATCAAGGCACTGTTAAGCCGGTATGCCGCGGACGGATTACGCGAAATCCAAGTCAGCAAGGAACAACTCGCGGATCTCCCCGAAATCGTCGAAAGGATCAAAAACCGCCCGGAAAAATTCATCCTGTTCTGCGACGACCTGTCCTTTGAGGCCGAAGACCCGGGTTACAAGGCATTGAAAGCCGCTCTCGAGGGCTCTTTGTACGGCCTACCGGACCACGTCCTGATCTATGCGACCTCGAACCGCCGGCACCTGCTGCCGGAATATCATCAGGAAAACCTCGAAACCCGCCACCCGAACGGCGAAATCCATTTCGGAGAGGCTGTCGAGGAAAAGATTTCGCTCTCGGACCGCTTCGGCCTCTGGCTGTCTTTCCACCCTTTCAACCAGGATCAATATCTCGAAGTCGTGCGCTACTGGCTGGCGCAACTTCAAACCCCGCTCGAACCTTGGGACACGATCCGCGAGGAAGCCTTGCGCTGGGCGTTGAGCCGCGGCTCGCGCAGCGGCCGGACCGCGTGGCAGTATGCCAAGGACCGCGCGGGCCGATTCGGAACGGGAAACCTTGATCCGATGTAGGGCGGATGCCGTCAGGCGACCCGCCATCAACCAGCCAAGAAGCCATTTCATTACGGCCAGACTCGCGGGTACTCGTATGATTATTGAATCTTCAGGCCTTTTATGGTTTATTGGCGCTCGTTATCGGCCGCGGCGCGCCATGATCCGGAAATGCTGAACAAATGAATCATTTTCGAGCACGGCTTGATGCTGAAAACGTTTGCGACGCGGAGTCGGTAATCCAACAAGCAGGACTGTCAGCCAAAGAATCCTTATCGAGGTCATCATGCGCAGGGTAATTTTCAATCAGAAGGGCGGGGTCGGAAAATCAACCATTACCTGTAACCTGGCGGCGATCAGTGCTTCCGAGGGTCGGAAAACCCTGGTAATCGACCTCGATGTGCAAGGCAACTCGACCCAGTACCTGCTCGGCCGCAAAATCGAGGATCCGGACCAGACACTGGCCCGGTTCTTCCGCGATCACCTGAGCCTGAATCCATTCGCGAGCGGTCAATCCCTGCCGCTCGGTAAACTCGCTCAATCGACTGAGTTTGAAAACCTGTTCGTAGTCGCCCCGCATGCGGAGATGGAATCCCTGCAAAGCCGTCTCGAATCGCGCCATAAAATCTATAAATTGCGGGACGCCCTCGAAGAACTGAATCACTTTGACCGGGTGTATATCGACACCCCGCCGGTTTTAAACTTTTACAGCCTGTCCGCGCTGATCGCGGCGCAAAAATGCCTGATCCCCTTCGACTGCGATGCTTTTTCGCGCGAGGCCTTGTATACGCTTTTACGCGTGATCGGCGAAGTGAAAATGGACCATAACGGAGGTCTGACGATCGAAGGCATCATCGTGAACCAGTTCCAGAGCCGCGCCAACCTGCCGCAACAAATGGTGGAAAGCCTCCTCGAAGAAGGGCAACCGCTGATGAAGACACGCATCTCCCCTTCGGTAAAGGTCCGCGAGTCCCACAGCGCGGCGAAACCATTGATTCATTACGATCCGAAACACAAATTGAGCGATGAATTCCGCTCATTGCATGCCGAGTTGCAGCATTAAAATTCGAATCCGTCCTATGTTTGTCCAAAAAAATAAAACCTGCCGGCATCGAGCCGGAAAACAAACCGCGGTCACGGCCGTCGGGGTGGATCTTTATCACCCTTTTTGCTTCTGGTCGGGGGTCCTGATGCTGATCACGGGTGTATTGCTGCACCTCCCGGATTTCATTTCCATGGAATCGATGGGATATCGGATGTCCGGCATGCCGATGTCCGAGGTCATGCTCTGGGGAATGGTCCTGATTCTTCTGGGCCTGCCGTTGTCCACCTACGGATTGCTGCCCCGCCTCTCGACGCTTTTCGATCATCGCACGAAAAACATCGCCGCCTATCAGATTCGGGCCATGGACGACGCCAAACTGACCTCCGCGCATTGGTGGCTCTTGTTCGTGTTGGGCGCGGCGCTGGTGGTGGACATCATGAAGCCCGCGACATTGGGATTCGTGGTCCCGGGGATGCGCGATGAGTATGGCCTGACCATGACGCATGTGTCGCTGTTTCCGCTGTCCGCCCTGACCGGCACGACGCTCGGTTCGGTGTTGTGGGGTTGGCTGTCCGACCGGCTCGGGCGCCGCGCGACGATCCTATTGGCGTCTTTATTCTTCGTGGCCACCTCCATTTGCGGTTTCATGCCATCGTTCGGCTGGCAGATTTTCATGTGCTTCGTGATGGGGCTTTCGGCAGGTGGAATGCTGCCCATCGTCTACGCCCTGATGGCGGAATCGGTTCCCGCGAAGAAGCGCGGCTGGCTCGTGATTCTGCACGGAGGCCTCGCATCGACTTGCGGCTACCTCGCAGCAAGCGGTTTGGCAACTTTGTTCGAGCCGGAATTTACCTGGAGGATTCTTTGGTTTTTCAATCTGCCGACGGGCCTCTTGATCATTGTGATGAATCGCTGGATCCCGGAGTCGCCGCGCTTTTTGTTGGAAAACGGGCGTGCGGAAGCGGCTCGATTTGTACTTCACAAATTCGGCGTGGTTCTCGAAACACAGGCCCGCGCATTCCCGCGAGGACCTTGGACAAAGCCGGAGTCGGGTCATGATCGGCGCGCGTGGAAGCTTTTCAAGCCGCCGTTCCTGAAACACTCCGTGAGCTTGATTCTGTACGGATTGAGTTGGGGTCTGGTCAACTGGGGTTTCTTGACCTTCATGCCGACCATGTTACGGGACGCGGGATTTGGAATCGGCAGTGGGAGCGCGCTCTTGTTTTATGCCTCGCTCGTGGCGCTGCCCGGAACCTGCCTGGTCGCTTTCCTGTACGGAAAATGGAGCAGCAAGAAGACCATGATTCTGTTTGCCTTCATGACCTCTCTGGTATTGGTCGGATTCGCCTCGATCAGCGCGGATCTCAAAGCGGTCGATTCCGGTTTCATCGTTGCGCTGTTGGTGTCCCTCATGATGTCGAGCAATGGCGTAATCACGATGTTATTGCCTTATGCGGCTGAAGTATTCCCGACCGACCTGCGCGGGACAGGCAGCGGGATCGCGGCGGCCGCGAGCAAAGCCGGCGGCATGGTCGGACCGCCGGCCATGGGTTTGTTGCTCGCGAATTCGGCCGGTTTCGCGATTCCGGCGCTGGCCGTGGCGGCTCCGATCGCGCTCGCGGCTTCGCTGCTGGTCTTCACCGGCATCGAGACCCGCGGGCGTGGCCTCGAATGTCTCAGCGCGATGGGGGAAGGAAGCACGGGGCCTTGAGTCGTTCGAGCATATGCCCGAAGCATGCGTTGCGTGCAGCAATCCCTGCGATGTCAGCACTCAGCCGCGGTGCTAGCGGGGCATACGCTAGTCCCCGGGGATAGATAAGGCTTCAAATGCAAACGGAGGCTCGAAAGCCTCCGTTTGATCAACAACCGGTACTGGATCAGAAAACGACTGGGTTCATGAAGCCGGAAATATAGTTGCTGTTGCTTTGGATGGCCGCCTTGTTGTTGCTTACGAAGTTGATGCCGTAGCCGTTAACGGCTTCCGTAACGTCGGATTGCAACAGGTTGTTGGTCTGGATGGTCGGAATTTCAGCAAGGGCGGTGATCGGGGTTACCTTGTTATAGAAATCCGGCGACAACACGTCGATGCTTACCAATCCTTCCAGGTGACCGCCGACAACTTCGGTCATTGCTTCACGGTCGAGTTCTTTGCTGGCTGCCAGGTCTTTGATTGCTAAAGTGCTCATGGTTTTGATCTCCAAGTTGGATTAAAAGTATTCGTTTCAAGAAAGTGGGCGAGGGTTTCGCTTGTTTCGTATAGAGCAGCACCCGTGCCAAGTCGGGTCGAATGGCTTGAGGAAAGTTCCAAGTTACTGATAACTATAACGAACAAGATTTCTTTCTTAGCCAATTGAAAGGACCGTTTGAACGCCTTGCAATCAATGAGTTCTGAAATAAACGACAGACG
>JAKEEL010000281.1 GCA_022616595.1 Methylococcaceae bacterium | reverse complement strand
GCGGAGTGGCGAAGCACCTTTGATATTGTTGCCTTGGACGAACCGCTATTTCGCAATGGAACCCGGATCATTCGTGCTTTCTCGGAACAGACGGGCGTCCTGTGTCGAAGCCTGTCGCGACCCTTGCAGCGGGTGATCACGGACTTCGGGTCCGACCTGCCGTTCGGGCAGGTCAATGGCAAACTGCAGGAACATTACGGAATCGAGGTTCCCGTGAGTGCCGTCCGGATGATCACCGAACACTGCCCGGTAAAGCCCTGTACGAGCAAACCGACCTGGCTGGCGATTGGCCGGATGGCGCGGGTGCGGAGTACGTGATAGCGGAAACCGATGGTGGAATGGTTCCGGTGGTGACCATCGACTCGGAAGCCCGAGACAAACGCAAAGGCAAGCAACTCGGATGGCAGGAACTGCGGCTTTGTATCGCCCATGAATCCGGAAACCGTACGGTGCATTATGGCGGAAACTTTTCGGGAGGGGTCGAAACAACTGGACGGCAGTTATTGGATTGTGCGTTGAAGGCCAATTTCGGCAGACAAACCCATTTGCATGCGGTTGGCGATGGCGCCGCTTGGATCCAACACCAGGTGGCTGAACAATTTGGCAGTCAGGGTCACTACTTGATTGATTTCATGCACCTTTGTGAATACCTGGCAGAAGCGGCCCCAAGCTGTACCGACACGCCGAAATTCTGGTTGGATGAGCAGAAACAGCGTCTCAAAATGAACCGGGTGATGCGTGTCTTGGAAACCCTGATGCCGCATCTTGAACCGCCATCCCTGAGCGAGGAGAATGCCCCCGTTCGCAGGGCCTACCGATACTTGCGAAATCGTTTGGATCAGGGGCAGATTATCAGGGAGCCACTGAAAAAGGACTTCCGATCGGCTCCGGTGAAATTGAAAGTGCTCATCGCTACGTCGTACAAACCCGGCTGAAGCGTCCCGGCGCTTGGTGGCTACCCGAAAATATTGATTATATGCTTGCCTTACGATTGTGCCGGATCAATCAGCGATGGAATGATTATTGGCAAGGTGTTCACCAACAGGTTGCATGACAACAAATGCCGATGCATCACTTTTAATCGCACCCCGGGACCAGCATCAGAGTTTACAACTCATCTGTTTTTGAGTACTTTGAAAGGCCGTTTATTCTTCCTATACTATGGCCGAGTTCTCCTTGGGACAATTCACGCTGGAGCGGTACCGGGTGGTAAACACCCCGCTGTCCCCCAAACCCAAACCGGTGCCGATCTGGCGCCGGGTGTGGGAACTAATCGGGAGACCGCGACGACTGCTCGTGCTGGGGGCTGGCGCCGGCCTTCTCTTTGCCGCCGGTGGGCTGGCCGGTGCACGCCGTTACCGCCGACGGGAGGCCCTATGACCGCTCAGGATCCTGCCGGGGCGCCCTTGCGTCCCGGGCCCCTCCTCCTCGGACTCACCCAACAGTCGCCCCCGGGCCGAGCCTTCACACTGCTGCTGCTCGTAACGACGCTGCTCCTCACGGTGGTGGTCGCCTTGGTGCATCGCTCTCCCGTCCTGCCGTTCGCCGATCGCGACAACCAGCACTACTTCTACATCACCGAGCGGGTGACGGGCGGCGTCCCCCAGCACGAGAGCGCGTTTGATCCCAAGAACACACTGCCGCTCCTGGTCACCGCGGCGGTCATCAGACTGGGCGATGTCGTTGGCATGCCGGTCGTCGTCTCGAGTCGCGTTGGCTCGATTCTGAGTCTCGCTCTGCTCGTCTGGGTGGTCGCGATGGTCGGACTCCGGCTCAGCGGCAACCAGCGGGTGGCGTGGCTGGCGGCCTTCGCAATGCTCTCCTTCGCCTCGCTCGGCTATTCCGCGGCGCAGGGCGGACAGCCCAAGCTGCTGATCGTCGTTTTCATGGTGCTCACCCTCCTCGCAGTGGCCGACCAACGCTGGGTGCTGGCCGCGTTCTGGGGGAGTCTGAGCTTCCTCAGCTGGCAGCCGACGCTGATAATGCTCGGCGGGGTGCTGCTGACCGCGGTGATGTTTCCGGAGGGCCGCCGGAGACTTGGATGGATGGCGGTGGCGACGGTGGTGCCCGTGTTGCTCTATGAGGCTTATTTCTGGAGTCACGGAGTTCTGGCGGAACAGCTGTTTCAGAGCTTCACCTATCCCGCCACCTACATGACGCACTCGTTTCAGGGCGTGTTACGGGCTCTGCGGGGCCTGATGGGAATGTGGGAGAAGGGCTTCGGGCTAAGCAATATCGTGCCTCTGGTGTTCGGGGCGACCGCATTGGCGCAGATGGGAGCGATCGCTCGACGCCCGGCCGAGACGGTCGCGGGTTTGCGCGCCAACCCAGGGTGGATCTGCTTTCTGATCACCATGATCGGGGTGCTGACCTTCACCCTGTACGATCATCAGGGGCCGCCCGATCTCTACCTGACGTTACCGTACGTCGCCCTGGTGGCGGCGATCGGCACGACCGCACTCATCGAACGACTTTCCGCGGATCCGCCGGCCTTCCGGCTCGCGGCCACTGGGCTGGTGATCCTGGGTCTCGCGGGTCTTGCGGCGCATGGCCCGGCATTCAACACCCGGGTGCACTACACCCTGGCCGATCAGCTCCGGCTGAGCGAGGAGGTCCACGCCTACCTTTCCAGCGGCGAGGAGATCTACGCCGTCAACTGTGGTCACCTGCTTGCGTTCAACCGCAGCAGCAACTGGATTCGCTACTCCTCGTTCTTCCGGGGAGTGAATAAGTACTTGCGCGCCCGGAGTGGAGCGAACGACGCCTGGGTCCCGCTTCGCGACGGGCGGTTGCCAAGCCTCATTCTCCAGGGGGGCGGTCGGCCCTATGGTTGGCCCGGCTGGCTCTCCACCAGGTATGATGAAATCACCCCGGAATCATTCCGGAAGCAGGGGATTTCGGTCTGGAAACTTCGGCAGGCGAGCGTCGCGGGACCCTCGTGAGCGGAAACAGGATAAATCGGAACCTGTCTCATGCCGCAGTTCGGCGATTTGCTTTTGACAATATATCCCCGGATTGCGGCGAGATCGGGCATGCGGGAATGGCTGAAGTCTGAGAGGGTGACCGTAACGTCGAGTCGAGGGTCATTCACTCCCACCGCCCCGATCGTTCCGTCATCCAGCCGGACCAGGCGAATCGGCTCGCGCGGCACTCCCAATCCCGAATCCACTTCCGGACATACCGGAACAAATACGAAAACCTGACTATTCATTATGCGGATTTTCCGTAATTCTACTTTGTCAGATTACTCCGAGCGCCCGATGAGTTGTCAATTATTCTGGTGGCCGATGTGGTAGTGACCAATTATTCGGGTTTGATGCATGTTGCGCTGGCTTTGCAGAGACAAGTACTGATCCTGGCCGATTCGATGTGCATCGACAGTCCGGCATGTCGGCAGCCCGGAGCCCTTTTGCTGCCGCTCGATGCAACCCTGGAACAGGTTCTTTCCGAGTTGCCGGGAGGATGAGAATTCGAGATGTCCGGCATGCCGGCAGCATGCGGCAGCGCCCGACGCTTGCGGTATCCGCCGAACGTATTTAGCCAGAATAACGGATCGCAAGTTTCGACGACTATTTCAATAGTTCGATCGCTTTCTCGATAATGAGATTCGCATCGATATCCCGGATGGAGAAGTCATTTCTATTCAATTTGAAAGGATTGACTGTGGATGAGGATTTCACCGCTTTGTTGATCGCGGTCTGATAAACCCGGCTCACCGGTGTTGGACCGAATAGAGTAATGGACGGCCGATTCAAGGCCCACGCCATATGGGTCGGACCGGTGTCGTTACCGATCAATAAATCGGCTCTGGCGATCACGGCTTTCAGGCTGTTCAAGTCGAGTTTCGGCAGCATCGTGATGTACGAAGATCGTCCGGCGAGCCATCGCGCTTTATCTCTTTCGGCTTCACTGTTCCAAATGACGAGACAGTTTTGCCGCAAGGCCTGCGCGATCGCATGAAATTTTTCCTTCGGATAATTGCGGCTTTCCCAGGTCGAACCGACCACGAATACGATGGTTTTTTGATCGCGCGGGAAAAAATCGTCTATTCCATGATCGGGTCGATCGAAAAACAAGAAAGGCTTTTTATCGTGTATTTGTTCCGCAGTAATCTTCATCCCGAGGGCGCCGGCGATCACCGCGGCATTCCGGTCGATGCTATTCGCGTCGTAAGGATAATGGATCTTTTGATCATAAAACCAGGAAGCCGGTTTTTCCCTGATGGAATTGCGATCGAAACCGGTTTTCTTTCTGCCAATTAGATAGGATATTACAGCCGATTTTATCAATCCTTGCGCATCGATTACCAAATCATAATCAAAGCTCGCATACTTCCGGATTTTGCCGATCTCCGAGAAAAGTCCGGATATGCTTTTCTTCAGGGACCTTATATCAACGCAGCGTATATGATCGATATCCGGATTATGTTTTAATATCTCCGAAAAGCCTTGCTCGACGATCCAGTCAATCCGTAAATCTTTTAAACCCGCTTTAATAAATTGCAGTGCAACCATCGCATGAATGATATCTCCCAATGAAGAGAGTTTTACGATCGCTATTTTCATGGATTGAAACGAGGAATCTACAGTTCCGCAAAACGCTATTCTACCGGCATTGGACGACAAAACGCGAAGCGAACCGCCGCGGATCCTCGAACCCGGCGTGCCCCGGACGACAATCTCGACTAGACTGATTGGATCGGATCAGGATAATAGTCGCAAGGATGCTTGCGAGGTTCGGAAGTGCTTTAATCAGATTGTAAGACCGGGAAATCAGCCACCTTGAATACCATTGCCACCTTGAAATCCGTTGCCGATACTGCGGAGGCGGAGTCCGAAATCACCGAGGCCGGCCTGCCCGCCCGGCCGGCTAAGTCCGGATACGATGCTTTTGCCGACGTTTTATTGAAACGCGGCGATCTTCGGGAAAACGACCTGAAGCGCGCGACGCGCCTGGCCGAACAGGCCGGTGATGAGAAACTTCCGGCCCTGCTGGTTAAGCTCGGATTGTTGTCGGAGAAGGACGCGGCCTCGGCGCTGTCGGAAGTGAGCGGACTTCCACTGGTAACCGAGAAGGATTATTCCGATTCCTCCCCTTTCGGCGAGGAGATCTCTTTGAAGTTCCTCCGGGAATACCATGTCGCCGGTGTGGCCAGGGAGGCGGAGGGGATCGTTATCGCGATGGCGGATCCCTACGACGACTACGTGGTTCAGGCTCTGTCGCTCGCGAGCAATGAAAACATCCGGAAAACCGTCGGCATCGCTTCCGAGATCGACCAGGTCTTGGAACGCCAGTTCGGTTCCGGGAAGTCCCTGATGGGGCAGATCGGTGCCCATTTGGGTGTAGACGGTGACATCGATGAATACGATATCCAGCAGCTCAAGGACCTGGCCAGCGAAGCCCCGGTAATCCGCATGGTCAATCTGATTCTGCAGAATGCCGTGGAATCTCGCGCGTCGGACGTCCATATCGAACCCTTCGAACAGCAACTGAAAGTCCGATTACGCGTCGATGGCGTGCTGCGTGAAATCGAGGCGCCCCCGCAACGATCCACGGCGGCCGTGATTTCGCGCATCAAGATCATGGCGAATCTGAACATCGCCGAACGGCGTCTGCCTCAGGACGGCCGGATCAATTTACAGGTACTGGGGAAAGAACTCGATCTCCGGGTTTCCACGGTTCCGACCATGCATGGCGAAAGCGTGGTCATCCGGCTGCTGGACAAAAAGAGCATCGTTTTGGATTTCGAAAGCCTGGGTTTTCAGGGCGAAGTACTGCAGCGTTTTCTCGAAATTCTGCAGTTGCCGCATGGGATCATCTTGATTACCGGCCCGACCGGCAGCGGTAAGACGACCAATTTATATACGGCTCTGCATCGGCTGAATACGCCCGAGCGAAAAATCATCACGGTCGAGGATCCGGTTGAATACCAGTTGGCCGGAATCAATCAGATCCAGACCAAGACCCAGATCGGCCTGACCTTCGCGAACGCGCTGCGCTCGATCGTCCGGCAGGACCCCGATGTGATCATGATCGGGGAGATGCGCGATCTGGAAACCGCGCGCATCGCGGTCCAGTCCGCCCTGACCGGTCACCTGGTGCTGTCGACCCTGCACACCAACGATGCCGCGGGAGGCATTACGCGGCTCCTGGATATGGGACTCGACGACTATCTTTTGACCTCCACGGTAAATGGAATTCTGGCCCAGCGGCTGGTTCGAAGGCTTTGCGTTCATTGCCGGAAGCCTTATGAAGCCTTGCCCGAGGTGGTCCAGGAAATGAAGCTCAGAAGGTTCGTACCGGAAGGACCGGTGATCCTGCATGAACCGGTCGGCTGCGCCGAATGCAGCGGGATCGGTTATCTCGGACGGATGGCTATTCTGGAGTTCCTGGTGATGTCCGACCCGCTGCGCCGCCTGGTGCTTGCGCACAGCGAATCGAGTCAGATTCAGGCCAAAGCGGTGGAAGAAGGAATGGAAACCATGTACGAGGACGGGCTGCGCAAGGCTCTGTCGGGATTGACGACGATTGAGGAAGTTTTGCGGGTCAGTACGGATTCGTAAGAATCATGGCGGTGTTTCTGTATAAAGCGGTTGCTCGCGACGGAAAAATGGTCGAAGACAGCCGCGACGCGGCGGATGAAAACGCACTGGTCGCGGCCCTTCAGTCCGAGGGGTTCATCCCGATCCAGGTGGTTCCGGCAAGCTCCAGGCCATTCAGCCGCCTGAATTTCAGGCGGTCCAGTCAGGCGAAAGTTTCGCAGAAAGACCTCGGGGAATTTACCAAGCAGCTCGCGACCCTGCTGAACGCTGGATTGCCGCTGGACCGTTCCCTGGCATTGCTGGTCGAGCTGGTCCCGGAAGAATCGAGTTTGCGGCCCATCGTAATCAAGGTCCTTGATAAAGTCCGCGGGGGATCGCCCTTATCCGAGGCCTTGGAATCGCAACAAGGGGTTTTCTCGCGGTTCTATCTGAATATGATCCGCGCCGGCGAAGCCGGCGGGGGTCTCGAGGGAGTTCTCGAGAGACTTTCCGAGTATCTCGAGCGTTCCAGGGAATTGCGCGGCACCGTGACCACCGCGCTGGTTTATCCGATCATCCTCGTGTCCATGTCTGTATTGTCATTATTCGTGCTCTTGACGTTCGTGGTCCCGCAATTTCAGGAAATGTTCGCCAGCGCGGGGAAGGAGTTGCCGGTGCCGACTCAGATCGTGGTCGCGATATCCGAATTCCTGCAAGCTTACTGGTGGGTGATTCTCTTTGCCCTCGCCGGGTTCTTTTTATACATGCGCAGGCAGTTCGCCGAACCCGGGCGCCGTTACGTTTGGGATAGACGCATGCTGAGAACCCCGATGCTCGGGGATCTGATTACGAAGCTCGAAGTCGGTAGTTTCAGCCGGACGCTCGGAACTTTGCTCGGAAACGGGGTGTCCCTATTGGCAGCGCTTTCGATCGTTAAAGAAACCCTGAATAACCGGATTCTCGCGGAAGCGGTCGAAAAAGCCGCGGGCAGTCTCAAGGAAGGCGGGGAAATGACCACTCCGATGATCGAATCCGGCCTCTTTCCGAAAATGGCCATGCAAATGATTCAGCTCGGCGAAGAAACCGGGAGTCTCCAGGAAATGTTGAACCGCGTGGCGGTGACCTATGACCGGGAAATCCGGGTAACCATCGAGCGCCTGCTGACCTTACTGGAACCGGTGTTGATTGTGGGCCTGGGTCTTTTGATCGCCGGAATCATCATCTCCATTCTGATGGCGATTCTGAGCGTCAACGATCTCGCGTTTTGATGAATGCCGGATTCCGAAAGGTTTTGATCTAATCTAAATCCAGACAAGGACATTTTCAGTGAATAGAAAACAGTATTCAAATGCCGGCCTTTCTTCGAATCGACAGCCCGGCTTCACCTTGATCGAACTCTTGGTGGTTCTGGCGATCATCGGATTGCTGGCGGGCCTGGTGGGCCCGCAGGTCATGAAGCACCTCGGTGAATCGAAAACCAAGACGGCTCGGCTGCAGATCGACGATTTCGGGGCCGCCTTGGACATGTATAAACTGGACGTCGGGCGCTATCCGAACAGCAACGAGGGATTGGATGCGCTCGTGGAGCAGCCTTCCGGCGTGAACGGTTGGAACGGTCCCTATTTACGCAAGAAAAAGATTCCAAAGGATCCGTGGCAGTATGACTATCAATATCGATCACCCGGGGAGCATGGAGCCTTCGACATCTTCAGTCTCGGTAATGACAATCGCGAAGGCGGAGAAGGCGAGGATCAGGACGTAGCGAGTTGGGAATAGCCACGTAACGGGTCTGTCCGTGGCTTGATCCTGGTTCGTTCCGGGAACCCGGTTTGGCAAATCATCGGCTTTACCTCGCTTCGCACCCTGCGGGAAACGCTCCGCGGGGATTTACACTATTGGAAATGTTGCTGGTGCTGACCATTGCCGTGATCGCGATGGCGCTGGTCGTTCCGAACTTTTCCAGGGGGCTCGATTCGGTGCGCTTGCAAAGCGCCTCGCGGGAGATTGCGTCATCGCTCCGCTATCTTCGCGGCCATGCGGTTTCCAAGAACAAAGAAGCCGAATTCAATGTCGATGTCAAGACCAATGTGTACCGCATTAGCGGAAGAAGCAAGGTCTATTCGATTCCGCAAGCGATCCGGTTGCGTCTGATCACCGCGGACACGGAAGTGACTGGAGAGGACAGCGGAACGATCCGCTTCTACCCGGATGGTTCCTCGAGCGGCGGACGGGTCACGCTCGAAGCGGGAAATCGCAGGCGGCTGGTCGATGTCAACTGGCTCACGGGCCACGTTGAAATTTTTGCGGAAGTGGAAGAATGAAACGCGGTCTTCCCGGCAAGGGCCGCGATTTCGAGGCCGGTTTTACGCTGCTGGAAATTCTGGTCGCCTTTTCCATTCTGGCGATCACGCTCGGGATCTTGTTGCAGATTTTCAGCAAGGGCATCCATTTGGCTTCCACCGGTGAACAATACAGCCGTGCTCTACTGTTGGCCGAATCGATGCTGGACACGGTCGGTCGGACCGAAGAAATCGAAGTTGGAGAAAGCGCTGGAGAAATCGATGATTTTTATGAGTGGTCGATAGCCGTGCGGCTTTATGAAGACGAAGACTTGGATGCTGAAGTCGTAAGTCCGCCATTTTCGCTGTATCGCGTCCAAGTATCGGTGCGCTTCGAAAACCGTGCGGTCGTTCTCGAAACCCTGCGCTTCGGCCCGCGGGTCTGAGCCCTGTAGCGAATCCGGGAGAGCTTTGTGCGGCGTACATTCCTGCCTGGAACCCAAAACGGATTTACATTGGTGGAGATTCTGATCGGCCTGGTGCTCCTGTCGATCATGATGACCTTGTTGTTCGGCAGCATTCGCATGGGTGCTCGAGTTTGGAATGCGGGCGAGGATCGTGCTGCAGAGATCGACCGTATGCTCATCGTGCAGAATTTTCTAAGACAACGCCTGATCACCGCGCGCCCGGTCATGGATGATTTTTCCGGCGACGAAGCGTTCTTTTCATTTTCGGGAACCCGGGATTCGATTCGATTCGTATCCGATCTTCCGAGCAGCGCAAAACGCGGAGGTCTCCACCAATTCGATCTGGAACTGGTCGAGGAAGAGGACTCAGGCGTATTGGTTGCGAAACTGAAGGCTTTTTATCCGACCCTGAACGGCACTGACGCCACGATCGAAGACGTCCGGCTCGTGAGCGGCGTGGAGACGATATCGTTTTCCTATTTCGGTCCGGATGACTTCGGTCTGGACACTTCCGATGCTCGTTGGATGGATGATTGGGAGGACAAAATTTTCATGCCGACTCTGATTAAATTGGTGATTCGAATGAAAGATGGCGGCGAGTGGCCGCCCTTGATCGTGAGCCCGAAGCTCGTGTCATTCGATCAGGGCTCGCTCGAGAACCCACAACAGAACCTCGAGTAAAGCGATGCGCAACCTTGTCGATTTCCGGCACCGGACCTCGGGGATCGCGCTGGTCCTGGTACTCTGGGTGCTGGTCATGCTGACCGTCATGGCGGCGAGCTTTTCGCTGAATATGCGCCGTGAAATCGACTTGGTACGGAACGCCCGTGAACGCTCGATGGGCGCTCCGCTGGCCGAGGCGGGGATCTATTATGCGGCGAACCGGCTGCTGCAAACCGACCCACAGAAACAATGGCGGAGTGATGGAAGCGTCTACGAATTTCTATTCGGCGGAGCCCGGATTCGGGTCAGTATTCACGACGAAGCCGGTAAAATCGACCTGAATAACGCGCCGGATACACTGCTGATCAGCCTGATGCAGAGAATCGGATTGGAGCATGAAGAAGCGGCGGGTTTCGTCGATGCTATAATTGATTGGAGGGATGCGGACGATTTCAGGCGGGTCAATGGGGCGGAAAAAGGGGAATATCAGGACGCGGGCTTCGATTACGGCCCGCGCAATCAACCTTTTCAAACAATACAGGAGCTTCGGCTGGTACTCGGTATTTCCGGCGGTCTGTACCGTAAACTCGAGCCGATCGTGACGGTTTACAACGATTCGAGGGGCATCGACCCGAGCAAATCGCCGGAGAAGGTTCTGCGTGCTCTGCCGGGAGTCACGGACGAAATTATCGAGACCTATCTGGAAGAACGCGCCGCCAATGCGTTGAACAAACTCCCGCCGCCCCCGTTCCCGGTCCCGGTCCAGAATCTGGAATTCACTCAAGGGAGTGGAACCACATTCAGCGTAAGTGCCGAGGCCCGGTTTCCGGACGGGCGTCAGGCGGTGGTTGCGGCGGTGATCAGAAAGGCAATTTCGACACAAACTCCGTTTGAATTTCTGGAGTGGGAAAGCCGGTTTGCAGGGGACGATTCCTTGTTCGGGGAATCCGTGGTGGTGGTCGGACAGGCGGGTAAGGACAGTTTGTGAATCCTGGAAGTCCGTGTCTCGCCCGACCAAGGAATTCGACTCATGGGAAGCGGCGATCGAACGCATGACGCGGGACAAGTGTCTTTCCCTCGAAAAATGCTGATTGGAGACAATAGATTTCATAAATGATCAAATTAGATACCCCGATCGAAGTGGATGTCCGCGGGTTTTTTCGATGGTGGCTCGCCGAACTGTCCGCCACGGTGCCGCCATGGCTCCGAAAAATGGTCACCGAATCGTACGACTATCTTCTGGTCACCGCGCACGGAGAACATTTCCAGGTGAGTCTGGTGACCGAAGAGCCGGGCAAGGAATTCGGCCGGATTCTGCTCAATGAGGAAGGGCG
>JAKEEL010000061.1 GCA_022616595.1 Methylococcaceae bacterium | reverse complement strand
CACGGGTTTTCGGGTCTTGTCTTCGCTCCCCATCCGCTGACCGCTGAATTTCTGTCCTCTGTTACCGCCGCGCGAGCGGCGGTCGAAAATTTTTTGCCGCCGGAAGGCCCGTAGGGTGCGCTGCGCGCACCAGGTCTCCGCGGGCGCGCAGCGCACCCCACATGTCTAAAACAAAAAGGCGAAGCATGCATTTTGAGATCGTCAGCGAGGTTCGAAATATCGAAACGATTGCCAGGGGGTCGGGAATTCGTGAGTTGCAGCGGCTTGCCAGGAAGTACGGCAAGGGAAAGTGGAGAAAAAGAAAGGGGATCGCGGAAATTCGATTGGCCGATGGTACAATTAAAACAACGGAATTACATTGGTACGAAGCGAGCGGGTTTGGCAGGAAAGAATTGAAAATCAAATCCTATCTGGATTAAATCGATATGAACGATCACAGATTTGCGGTGTGCATCGAGACGGGCGAATACATAGCTTCGCTGGAGCCGAGAAAGCTATATGAGGTGATCCCTGATTCCGAAGCGGAATTGCATGATCAAATCCGGGTCATCGATGAATCCGGAGAAGATTATCTTTATCCGAAACATTTTTTCATCCTGCTGGATCTGCCGGAAGCTACTCAGAGACATGTCGCCCGAATTTTGTAGGGCGTTGAGTCCGCAGGGTGCGCCTGCGCGCACCAATTACCCGCGTGCGCACGGCGCACCCTACATCGCTAGCGCGGCGGTCGCAGCGGACCGAGGTTCAGCGGTCAGCGAATGGGGAGCGAAGACAAGACCCGAAAACCCCAGCTGTCGTAGCGGTCGTCGGGATAGTACCCGTCGCGGTGGACGGAGCGCGCGTCGTCTGTGTCGTCGATCCACGAACCGCCGCGCAGCACACGCCGGCCGCCGTTCATGTCCGGTGTCCTGACGTCCGGATCATCGTATTTATTCAGGCACCATTCCCAGACGTTACCGGACTGGTCTTCGACGCCGTAGGACGATTGTCCATTCGGATACAGTCCGACCGCGACGGTCTGTTCCAGATACCAGGGGCCGGTATTCCCGTATTTTTCATCGATATTCGCGAATCCGGAACGGTATTCGTTACCCCACGGATAAACCAAACCCTTCGGACCCCGTGCGGCCTTCTCCCATTCCTGCTCGTCCGGCAGCCGGATTTCAAAGCCCTCGATCACCGAAAGCCAGCGGCAGAAAGCCACGGCCTCGTACCAATTGAGATTGGTTTTCGGGCGGTTCGGCTGCGGCCAGCGGGAAACTTCCGGTTCCGGCCGGACCAGATCCTGCCACCAGCGCTCGTCCTGATAACCCCCCGCGTCGATAAAGGTCTGATACTGGCAATTGGTGACCGGGTATTTCGCGATCCGGAAAGGCGGCAGGTCGAGCCTTTGACCGTCCTGATAAATAAACGGCCCTCCCGGAATTTCCACCCAGGCGATGTCCGGGATCAGCAGGGTCCCCGATCTCAACGCGGTCACAGTCATCGAATGTTTGGTCTTCCGTTAGGATTCGGTCAGCGCTCCATCAAGGAACGGCAAATCTCGATGCGCGATCGTGCATCGATCCGATGGATGGATTATTCTACCCTTTTTATAAGCGTCGACCCTAGAGACACGATTCGGGAAATTGCCCCGGAAGCCCTGTGAAACCTGAAATCACGCCGGATCGGCTCCGGAGTCATGTGCATACGCTCGCATCCGAGATCGGAGAGCGGAACGTGTTCAAGCCGAAGGCTCTGCATGAGGCCGAGGACTATATCACGCGGACCTGGCGGCAACAGGGCTATCTCGTAACGCGCCAGGCTTACGAGGTTCAAGGCGTAGAATGCGCGAATCTCGAGGTCACCCGGACCGGAAGCGCCGCTCCGGATGAGATGATCCTGATCGGTGCCCATTACGATTCGGTCAACGGATCTCCGGGCGCGAATGACAACGGCAGCGGGGTCGCGGCCCTGCTTGAGCTTTCCAGACTTTTCGCGAACCACAGTCCCGATGTGAGCGTGCGCTTTGTCGCGTTCGTGAATGAAGAGCCGCCGTTTTTTTATTGGGGCGAAATGGGCAGCGCGGTCTATGCCAAGGCGGCCCGCGCGCGCGGCGACCGGATTCGCTTCATGGCCTCAGTCGAGACGATCGGCTATTACAGCGAGTCGCCCGGAAGCCAGAACTATCCGCCGCTGTTCAAATATTTTTATCCGGATCGCGGCAACTTCATCAGCTTCGTTTCGAACCTTGGTTCACGCGCCGTGATGCGCGAAGCCGCGCGCGCGTTCCGCGCGGGATCGAGTTTTCCGATCCAGCATGTCGCGACTTTTTCCTGGATACCGGGGGTCGCCTGGAGCGATCATTTATGCTTCTGGCGCCAGGGTTACCGGGCCTTCATGGTCACGGACACGGCCTTCTATCGTTATCGTTTTTACCATACTCCCTACGATACCGCCGACCAGCTCTGTTACGAGCCCTTCGCGCAATGCTGTAACGGCCTGTTTCACTGCTTCGGCACGCTGGCGCGCGGTAAATAGTGTTCATTCGGAAACACCCCTCCATGGGATGTTTCCTCGGCGGAACCGGAAAATGTGATTTTCCGGTTCCTTGCATTTTCAACGGCTTAAAGCCATTGAAAATGACGGCTCATCCTGAGCCGCATTAGTTTTCGTTCGTTTCCGAACGAAAACCAATAGAAAGCCGGCGGCCCGGTCGTGAGTCCCGCTACGGGTTAAGGTATATAATGGGGCCGGAGGCGCAGATCCCGGACTGCGTTTTCGCGGGAGGGAATCGGCATGGTTTCGAAAGTCCATGTGACGGACAGGCGCTGAGCTTTGCAACAGAACCGCAATTTTGAATCAATTCTTAACCTACAGATGGGAGAGATTCAATGAGTAAACAAAGCCTTTTGTTAGTTGTTTCGTTGGTGGGTGTCTTGGGTATCTTCGCACCCGATATTGCTTTTGCGCGGGGGATTCTGGGTCATCAGGCAGGGGACCGGAGTCCCGAAGAAAATGAAAACTGGTTGAAAACATCGGTTGAACATCTCCAGCAAGCGATCAAGGAAGCAGACGCTGGAAACGGTGAACTCTCGGTGGAAAATGGCAAGGCGGCCATGGCGGCAATCAAGGAGATCAGCAGCGAGGGCTGGGACGGGATGAGGCAGAGGAGTGTCCGGTCGATGCGCGCCGGAATCAGCGCCGCCAAAAAAGGAAATCTGGAGAAGGCTTCCCTGGATTTTCAAGACGCCTTGAAACGGCTCGACGACCTGAAATATGGCGATATGAACTTCACGCACGAGAGCTTCATGGGCATCGGCGATGGCAAATGACCGGAGTGTCATTCGGATGCCCGGCAGAAATTACGAACGGGTAATGACGGCCGGCTATTCGCCGACTTCCTCGATTCTGAAAAGCAGCGTGCCGATGCTGATCCGGTCCTGATCGTTGAGTTCGACTTCCTCGTCGAT
>JAKEEL010000060.1 GCA_022616595.1 Methylococcaceae bacterium | reverse complement strand
TGATGTGTACACGCGTTTTCATCTTTCCCACCCTCTTTATCGAGAACTTAACAACCACCCGCTAAAGCGGGTGGGTTCGAATTACGGACTGAAAGTCCGGATACGCGTCGACTAAACGACGCGTCTTAATTGCGGGTTCCATTCTAAAATTGTCGTTCGGACTCGATTCAAAATGATGCACCAAATATTGTTGATCATCTCTTCCGTCATCTGCACGACCGTGACACCAGAAGTATCCCGTGACCAAAAATACCGTCCCAAGTAACGCTAAACCGTATGGCTCCAATATCTGTACTCCATCGCAAACCTCCTTGTCCTTTATTTTTGCAGCTAAAGCTCACCGGCTAAAGCCGGTGGTTTAAACCTTATGATGGAAAATTAAACTGATCGGGAGGCATGGAGACGGCTAACACCGTTCTGAAGTAGCACCGGGGTAGCACCATAACAACTTGGTTTTGATTCCATTCTCCCGAACCGATGTCTGCTTAACGTCGTACGTGCGCAACTGCCGAGGGCGTCAATACTCATACTGGGGGACTAATTGGGGGACTAGCAGGATATTTATGTAAATAAGTACTTGTTAATTGACAATTATTTCAAAATATTTGGCGGAGAGGCAGGGATTCGAACCCTGGGAGGGCTACAAACCCTCAACGGTTTTCAAGACCGCCGCTTTCAACCGCTCAGCCACCTCTCCCGTGCCGGGCGCAAGGATACAGGAAATGCGGGAATCGGGCAATGGAATCGCCCTGATTAAAACTTAAACGGTTGCGCGCCAGCGGTTACTCTTTCGATGCTGTATATTCAATCGGGAAAGTCCGGATGACGACCGTCCGCCAACCATAAACAATTTCCGCCGCTTTCCTGCTCGATCAGTTCCAGATGTTTTCGGTGCTCCTCAAGCTCCGAGGACTCTGGCTGAATTATTTTCAGCTTCGGCCTGTTTGCGGGATCCAGCCTGAAACGACCAGTTTCACGCCGGTCCACCGATCCATACTCGTCCGCAAACATCGAGGTCTGGCCGCCGGTCATCATCAAATAAACGTCCGCGAGTATTTCGGCGTCCAGTAAGGCACCGTGCAATTGCCGATGACTGTTATCGATTCCGTAGCGTTTACACAGTGCATCCAGACTGTTGCGCTGGCCCGGATGCTTTTTTCTGGCCAGAATCAGTGTATCGATGATCGAGCAGTATTTGTCGATTGTCGCATCTCTGCCAGACATTTCCATTTCATGATTGATGAATCCGATATCGAAGGGCGCGTTATGAATGAGCAATTCGGCGCCCGACACGAACGCGATGAAATCGTCGACGACATCCGCAAAGCGCGGCTTATCGGAGAGGAATTCGTTGGTGATCCCGTGCACCTCGATTGCTCCGCGATCGATTTCCCGGTCTGGATTCAAATACACCTGAAAGCGGTTGCCGGTTATTTTTCGATTAAGCACTTCGATACATCCGATTTCGATGATCCGGTGACCTTCGTCCGGCGACAGGCCGGTCGTTTCGGTATCGAGAACAATTTGTTTCACGGTATTTTTTTTCATCGTTGTCACGAATGTTCAATCACTCGATAAAGTGGTTTCCCGGTATCGATGCCCATTTTCCGGTAAGCTCCTGCCACACCGAATCGATCACGCGAGGCCGGTATTCGATCCGTGCAGGCCGATCGTATCGATCCCCCGGTTCGCTAGGAGGTCCGCCCGTTCATTGCCGGAATGCCCGGCATGGCCGCGCACCCACTTCCACTGGATCTTGTGGCCATGCATGGCGGCATCGAGTCGCATCCAGAGATCTTTGTTTTTCACCGGTGTCCGCGACGCGGTCATCCAATTTTTCCTTTTCCAGGTCTCAAGCCATTCGGTGACGCCTTTCTGTACATAGGTGGAATCGGTATGAAGGCGCACGGTGCTGTTTCTTTTCAGTGCCTCCAAGCCCTTGATCGCGGCAAGCAGTTCCATGCGATTGTTGGTGGTCGGCTCGCGCACGCCGCCGAACAATTCTTTTTCGACGCCCCGATATTCGAGCAGGACCCCCCAACCTCCGGGCCCGGGATTCCCGCGACAGGCCCCATCGGTATAAATATTGACCGCATCAGCCATGGCTTCGATAGCGTGTGGTCGCGACATCGGCCGGAATCAAATTGCGAGTCACCACACTGGATTCTTTGAGCGGGATCAGGGTATAGCGGCGTTTGATCGCTTTGATCCCATAGCCGAGCGCAGTAAAGCGGCGCAGCGGTTTGCTCACCGAAGCGACTTCCGCGCAAGATTGTCGGAAATAAACCCCGCATTTCAAGGAGTATTCGAAATTCAACAGCGACAACCAATCGCGCATTCTCGGATAACTCAAGAAATTCCCGCACCACGGCACCATGCCACGGCGCCCTTGCCGAAAGTGATACAGGGATTGCAGGCACCAAGGATTGAATCCCAACAGAATGAACTGGCCCTCCGGTTTCAGCACTCGCTCGGCTTCGCGAAGAACCCCGTGCGGGTCCGTTTCAAATTCGAGACTGTGGGGAATAACCACCACGTCGATGCTTTCCGATTCGATCGGAATCTGGTCGCAGCGCGCGATGATCCGGGAAGTACTCGCATCGGCGAGCAACGCACAATCCACAACGACGAAGCGGTAGCCGCAGTCCTGATCCCGGTAATCATTCTCCCAGCCGAGCGACCCGATCTGCAGAATATCCTGATTGTATCGAAATGAAACGGCTCGGGATAAAAAATCGGATTCCAGCGCCCTGAGACTTTCACCTTGAGGAGAATGGTACCATTCGACCAATAACTGACGGCATAGTGCGGGACTCTGGATCACCGGTTTTTGTTTCATGGTGCGGATTCGAAAAATTATCGCTATAATTGAAACGACGACAATTTTAACGCAGATAGACCTCGTGGAATATAGCTGCCGTTTTTCTGTTCGAACGGGCCTTCTGGCCCTTTTGCTTTTTGTTCTGCTGCCCGGCTGTTCACAGAAAGCAGGATTCAAGCGATCGGTATCCGAAATCGATCATTCCCCGCTGTCCGGCTTGTCCGCCAAACAGGGCGATACGGACTGGGCCGGTTTCGGAAAGCCTGTCGCTTCTGGAAAGAAAAAGGGTACCCGTCCCGAATTCGACAATCTCTGGCAGCGCATCGTTTCGCTCTATGCGCTTCCGCGGGAATATAATTTTCAGATCGAACGGCAACTGCAATGGTTTCTCAAGAACCCCGACTATCTGGACAGGGTTCAGCGCAGGGCCGAGCCCTACCTCTTCGAAATCGTCGAGCAAATCGAAAACCAGGGAATCCCCGGAGAGTTCGCGCTTCTTCCGATCGTGGAAAGCGCATTCCAGCCTTATGCCTATTCCCATGCGGACGCCTCGGGGATCTGGCAATTCATCCCTTCGACCGCGCGGCTCTACGGACTCCAACAAAACTGGTGGTATGACGGCAGGCGCGACATCGATGCCGCGACCCAAGCCGCCATACGCTATCTGCAAAAGCTCAACCGTGATTTCAACGGGGATTGGCTGCTGTCCTTGGCCGCTTACAACTGCGGCGAAGGCGCGGTACAAAACGCGATCAACTGGAATTGGCGCCGCCACCGCCCGGCGGATTTCTGGTCCCTGAATCTACCCCGGGAAACTCGCGATTATGTTCCCCGACTTCTTGCGGTCAGCAGGCTGTTCGCGAACGCCGAACGCTACGGCATTCGGCTGCACCCGGTCAAGAACCGGCCTTACTTCAAGAAGATCACCGCCGCCTCGCAGATCGATTTGAAAATGGCCGCAGAACTCGCGGGTATTTCAATGCACAAGCTCTATCAGTTGAATCCGGGTTACAACCAATGGGCGTCCTCCCCCTATGGCCCGCACCGTCTGCTGATCCCGATGGAAAACGCCAAACTGTTCAGCGAAAAGGTCGACAAGCTTTCCGAAGTCACGAAAGTACAGTGGCGCCGACATCGGATCAATCACGGCGATTCGATCGAGAGCATCGCGGAAGATTACGGCGCCTCGGTCGACAATATTTTGAAGGCGAATCAACTCAGCGATACGAGGCTCGACCCCGGTACTCATCTGATTGTTCCTCTGTCCGATGAAGAACTGGCCCATTACAACTATTTTCCGAATCCGAATACACCGAAACGGAGCCTGCCGAAACGCATTACGCGAAGTTCGCGAGAAAAAATCTTTTATACGGTGCGCCGCGGCGACACCCTGTCAAAGATTGCAAGACGCTACGCGGTGAATCCAAAAGATCTGGCCCGCTGGAACGGGCTCGGCAGGCGCTCGGTGATCCGCCCGGGGACGAGGCTCGCGATCGCAAGCCGGAATTCCGTCTCCCGCAAATCAGCGTCCTACGGTTTCAGGAGCTATACGGTCAAGAAAGGGGATTCCCTGACCAAGCTCGCGCGCCGATTCAAGGTCTCGGTCGCCGACCTTCGCAAATGGAACAAACCCAGGACCGGGAAAATCCTGATTCCGGGACAAAGGATCAAAGTCCATAGCCGGCCCGCCGGCTAGCCAGCGATCAGGGTTCCGGGAACCGACGCAATCATTCCAGAGCGGCCAAAGCCCGCTCATAATCCGGTTCGTCCGCGATTTCGTTCACAAGCTGCGTATACAGCACCCGGTCGTCCGGGCCCAGGGCCACGATCGCGCGGGCGGTCAAGCCCTTCAAGACGCCGTCGACCACTTCGACCCCGTAATCTCGCGCGAAACTCGAGCGGAACGACGAAAGCGGGATCACGTCGTTCAAACCCTCCGCTCCGCAAAACCGCCCCTGCGCAAACGGCAGATCGGCGGAAATCACGAGCACCACGGTATTCTGCATCTGGCTGGCTTTCTGGTTGAACTTGCGCGTCGAAGTCGCGCAGGTCGGCGTATCCAGGCTCGGCACGATGCTCAAAATTTTGCGCTTCCCGGGAAAATCCTTAAGCGAAACGTCGGCGAGTTTTCCATCGACCAAGCGGAAGTCCGGGGCCGGACTGCCGGCCGGAGGCAGGTCTCCGCATGTGTTGATCGGGTTACCCTTCAGTGTAATTTTGGCCATGATCGGATCGAATCGGTGAAAAACGCTACTATACACCAACCGGCAATTAAAACCGACCGCAAACTTGAAGACATGTCAAATCCAACTGCCCCTGTCCATCAACGCTCTGATCAATTCAGACGCGGAACCGAATCCAGCAGTTTGCGGGTGTATTCGTGTCCCGGAGAACTCAAAACTTGCGCCGCAGTCCCAATTTCTACGATTCTTCCCTCGTACATGACGGCCACCTCGTCGGCCATTTCCGCAACCACCGCCAGATCATGACTGATAAACAGATAACTCAGATTCTCGGTGTCCTGCAAATGTTTCAGTAAATCGATGATCTGGGCCTGGACCGAAACATCGAGCGAACTGGTCGGTTCATCGCAAACGATCAGTCTGGGCCGCACGGCAAGAGCCCTGGCGATGCAGATTCTCTGCCGCT
Organism: Methylococcaceae bacterium; assembly: GCA_022616595.1. GTDB lineage: Bacteria > Pseudomonadota > Gammaproteobacteria > Methylococcales > UBA1147 > UBA1147. Next base: position 7,510 of record JAKEEL010000060.1, on the reverse strand, counting down.
GACCGCCGGAAAATTCATGCGGAAATCGATTCGCGGCATCCGCGTCAAGCCCGACTTTTCCGAGTAATTCCATGATGCTGGCCCGGCGTTGATCTTCGTTCATTTCCGGATGCAGCGACCGGATTCCCTCGCCGATCACTTCACCCACCGGCATTCGGGGATTCATCGACGAAAAAGGGTCCTGAAAAATCATCTGCATTTCCACGCGCTTCCGCCTCAACCGAGCGGGCGACAGACCGGCAAGATTTTCTCCGCCCAACCAAACTTCCCCGCCGCTTTCCGGAATCAGCCGCAAGATGGCTTTTCCAAGCGTTGTCTTGCCGCAGCCGGATTCTCCGACCAGCGCGAGCGTCCGTCCGACCCCGACCTTGAAAGTGACGCCGTCCACCGCTTTGACATACTCCGCGACCCGCTTGAACAGACCCTTGCGAATCGGATAATAAACTTTGAAGTCTTTAACATCCAAGAGATCGCCGTTTCCGGCCGGTTTTGATGCCCGGAAATGGTCAATGGACGGCAATGCGGCAAACAATTTTTTGGTGTAGGGATGCTTCCCCCCGGAGAAAAATGTGCCCTGTCCGGAAGATTCGACAATGACCCCTTCTTGCATCACGGCGACCGTATCGGCCATTTCCCGCACCACCCCGAAATCGTGTGTGATCAGCCACAGTGACATCCCGCTTTCAAGCTGTATCTTTTTCAGCAATTTCAGAATCTGTGCCTGGATGGTCACGTCCAGCGCCGTGGTTGGTTCGTCGGCGATCAGCAAATCCGGTCGGTTGGCCAGCGCGATCGCGATCACGGCGCGCTGACGCTGGCCGCCGGACAACTGGTGCGGATACTCGTGGTAGCGTCTCTGGCTCGCGGGAATTTCGACTTTATCCATAAGATCGATGACTTCCGATTTCAGCGCATCCCCGTCCAACCCAGAGCGGCCGACGATCGCCTCGGCGATCTGCTCGCCAATCTTCATGACTGGGTTCAACGAAGTCATCGGATCCTGAAAAATCATGCCGATCCGGCGTCCACGAATTTTCTGCATTTCCAATTCCGGTATGCGAAATAGATCCTGTTGTCCGAGCAGAACCTTTCCGTGTTCGATTCGTGCTCCGGGCGGAAGCAGCCTGAGTACCGAAAGTGCCGCGACCGTTTTGCCGGAGCCCGATTCTCCGATCAGAGCAAAGGTCTCGTGCGAACGAATTTCAAAATCGATCCCGTTTACCGCGGCGAACGAGCCGAAACAGGTTTTTAACGAGCGAACCGACAACAAAACACGATTTTCGCTTCCGCCCGTTCGATGGATGGCGGTGGCGTGCTTCGGTATCCGCCAAGTCTGTTCAGACATCAGAAGCTAAATTTCCTTTTCATACCCGCCGTACTTGAAATTTCGACACCTGACCGATCATCTGAAATTGGCCGGTCAGAAGGGGCGAGACTTCGCGGCAATCCAAGCGGGCAAGAAATTGGTCGCAAGCGAAAATGTTCCAGGCAGTCTTTCACCGGGAGCCGAACGGTGCAGCGCTCGTCGAGTTCCTCCTGGCCTGGACGGGTACGATTGGACATGGCGCGATTGTATTCCAAGCACCTAAATATTCCAAACTCGTACACCGAATTGTGAACTGCGAGAAGTCCTGGCGGCGGGTAAAACGGGGATTTCGTAGCCTGGGTTAGGCGCGGAGCGCCGTAACCCGGGAAGCGTTTGCATCGGCTGTTACAGTCCCGCCGCTCGATAATGGAGTATTGCAATCGTCGACAGGGCCGCTATACAATCAACCCGCCGCTAACAACCCCAAAGAAAGGAGGCACTTTTGGAAACAAATCCCGCACCCGACGCAATTTTTGGCTCCCAGGGCTTGACTCCCGAGGATCAGGAATACCGGGGTTCTCGCTTCGGCGAAGTCAAGGCGGCGATATTCGCCAACCCGTATCAAAAAGTATGGGGCGATCCCCGCGAACCGGCGCTCCCGTTTTACAAAACCACCAACCGCAGCGTGTACGCCGGCACCCTGCCCGGCGGAAAGCCCCCGCAGTTCAAGCTCGCTTCGATCCGCGCGCTCGATTCCGGCGCAGACCTGCGCTTCGGCGGAGACGGCCGCGGTTTTCGCCGCTTGGTACGCCCGGCCGGCGTTTGCGTGACGGGCCGCTGGGAGATCGACCAGGACAATCCGTATTCCGGATATTTCCGAAACGGCAGCCGCGGACTCGTGATCGCCCGCATCAGCGCGGGGGTCACGATGACCCTGCGCGGCATCCGCCGGTCCTTCGGCATGGCGCTCAAGCTCTATCCCACCCCGGATGAGAATCATACGGAATTACTACGGACCGCCAATGTGTTGCTCGCGGACGATCTGGGCGGCTCCACGGCGCGCCGGCTCACCGAGGTCGACCTGAGCAACGCACCGCGCATCAGGGGCTTCAATCGCGGCACCGAAATCCCCGTCCTGCTCAATGAAGGCGCGGTTTTCGAGATCGTCGACCGCATGGGCACCATGCGCCAGGTGTATCCGATCGCAGAACTCGGAATCGACGAGGGAACCGCGACCAAGGCTCCGGAGTATATGCGTCTGCGCACCTCGGCCGGCCAGGCGGCAAACGATGAGGACGATGTGCGCAACCAGGTGTTGGCCCAGCTTTACGACAAGGGCAACTCGACGCCGCAACGCACACTGAGCTTCGATATCTCCGTATCCGACCGGGGCAAGCAATCCGGCTTTCCGTTTTTTCCGGGAGGGCTCCAGCAAACAGTCAGCGATTGGCAGACCATCGGCAAGGTAACTTTCACGGACGGGGTGGCCTCCTACAACGGGGATTTCGTCGTCCATTTCCGTCATCCGACCTGGCGCAAGGACAAAAACGATCCCGCGTCGGCTTTTCGGATCGGCGGAAGGAAGGTGCGGTGGTTTTGAATTAAGGTTCCTTGGAGCAGCGAAAGCCGGCTGTCTGCTTTGGGTTGACATTACGATCTAAAGTTCTCGAGGTGATTTATACCTTTGGCACTTCGAATTTCGGCACGGGTGCATCGAGGTACCGGGGTGTTTGCCAGAGGTTTTGACAGCATGGAAGCTGTCACAAAGCCTACAGGGATGTATTCACGGCGTCCTCTGGCAAGCACCCCGGTGCCGGAATTCGAAGTGCGGCGAGTATAACCTGTCCGGAACCTTCCACCCATGACCCTGTTCGGGTATGGTAATCCGATGTCCACCGAACAATTTCACCCTGCCGTCAGTACCTGGTTCAACCAGAATTTTCGCAGCCCGAGCCCTTGTCAGGAACAGGCATGGCCGGCGATCGCGCGCGGACGGCATAGCCTGATCGCGGCACCGACCGGGTCCGGCAAAACGCTGGCCGCCTTTCTCGCGGGCATCGACCAACTGGTGCGCACCGGCCTCGCAGAAGGCTTGAAGGACGAAACCCGGATCCTTTATATCTCTCCGCTCAAAGCCCTGAGCAACGACATCCATCGCAATCTGGAACAACCGCTCGAAGGGATCGGCCGGATCTTGCTGGAATTGGGCCATCCGGAAATATTCATTCGATCGATGGTGCGCACCGGCGACACGCCGGCGGCGCAGCGGGTCGCGATGAGCAAGAAGCCGCCGCACATTCTCGTGACGACGCCGGAATCGCTCTACATCCTGCTGACCAGCGACAGCGGGCGGCGCATGCTCGGGTCGGTGCGTACCGTGATTGTAGACGAAATACATGCGGTCGCGGGCAGCAAGCGCGGCGCGCATCTCGCGCTGTCCCTGGAACGGCTCGAACTGTTGACAAAGTCTCCGCCGACCCGCATCGGGCTTTCCGCGACGCAGCACCCGATCGAATCGATCGCACGTTTTTTGCTAGGCGGCGATCGCGATTTAAGCGAATGTTCGATCATCGACACCGGGCATCGCCGCCGCCTCGATCTGGCCATCGAACTGCCGGATTCCCCTTTGGAAGCCCTGTTATCGGGACAGGCCGCCGGAGAAATCCATGACCGACTGGCCGAGTTGATCAATCAGCACAGGACCACGCTGGTCTTCGTCAACACACGGCGCATGGCCGAACGGGTCGCCCGGCATCTGAGCGAACGTCTGGATCCGGATACCATCACCTCGCACCACGGCAGTCTGGCCAGGGAACAGCGGCTGAACGCCGAGACGCGCCTCAAATCGGGCAGCCTGCGCGCGCTGATCGCGACCGCTTCGCTCGAATTGGGCATCGATATCGGGGATGTCGATCTGGTGTGCCAAATCGGCACCACCGGTTCGATCTCGACATTATTGCAGCGGGTCGGCCGCTCCGGCCACAGTTCGGCCGGAAAACCCAAGGGCCGGCTGTTTCCGACCAGCCGCGACGAGTTGATCGAATGCATCGCGCTCGTGGATGCGGTCAGGCGCGGCGAACTCGACCGGCTGAATATCCCGGCAGGGCCGCTCGATGTGCTGGCTCAGCAATTGGTCGCGATGGTGAGTTGCGAGGAATGGGACGAAGACGGGTTGTTCCGGGCGGTGCTCCGCGCGAGCCCGTACCACGATCTCGACAGGCAGGATTTCGACCGGACCGCGCGCATGCTTTCGGAGGGTTTCAGCACCCGGCTCGGACAGCGTTCGGCCTATTTGCACCATGACACGGTCCATCGAAAACTCAGGCCCCGAAAAAGCGCGCGCCTGACCGCGATCACCTGCGGCGGAGCGATTCCCGACAACGCCGATTACAAGGTCATACTCGATCCTCAGGGCCAGTTCATCGGCACGGTCGACGAGGATTTCGCGATGGAAAGTCTGACCGGCGATATCTTCCAGCTCGGCAACAGCAGTTGGAGGGTTTTGCGTATGGAGTCCGGAGATCTGCACGTCGAAGACGCCGGCCATCTGCCGCCGAGCATCCCGTTCTGGTTCGGCGAGGCTCCGGGCCGGACGAGAGAACTGTCCTTCGCGGTTTCGCGGCTCCGGCAGGAAATCGCAGATCTTTGCGGCTGCCGGGACGATGGACAGGACAAGGCCCTGGCCTGGCTTCTGGAGGAGGTCGGCATCGACCGAAAATCGGCGGGGCAGGCCGTCAACTACCTCAGCGCGGCCAAGGCCGCGCTCGCTGCGATGCCGAGTTTCGATACCCTGGTACTCGAGCGCTTTTTCGATGAATCCGGCGGCATGCAACTGATCCTGCACATCCCTTACGGCAACCGGATCAATCGGGCTTGGGGCCTGGCCCTGCGCAAGCGCTTCTGCAGAACTTTCAATTTCGAATTGCAGGCCGCCGCGAGCGAAAACGCGATCATCCTGTCGCTCGGCACCGCGCAAAGCTTCGAACTCGAATCGGTCGCGCGTTACCTTCATTCGACCACGGTCCGGGACATTCTGATCCAGGCGCTGCTGGATGCGCCGATGTTCAATGTGCGCTGGCGCTGGAATTGCACCTCGGCGCTCGCGATCCGGCGCTTTCAGGGCGGCAAAAAGACGCCTCCCTATCTGGTCCGGATGCAATCCGATGACCTGATCGCGAGCGTCTTCCCGGAACAGATGGCCTGCCTCGAAAACCTGTCGGGAGACCGTGCAATCCCCGAGCATCCGCTGGTTCACCAGACGATTCACGATTGTCTGACCGAAGCGATGGACATCGAGGGGCTGATGGACATTTTACGGCGGATCGAAAGCGGAAGCCTGCGGGTGGTCGCGCGCGATGTGGTCGAGCCCTCTCCGCTCGCGGCCGAAATCCTGAACGCGCGCAATTATGCGTTTCTGGACGGCGCGCCGGCCGAGGAGCGGCGCACCCGCGCCGTGTTGAGTCGCCGCTGGCTCGACCCGCAAACGGCTTCGGATCTCGGGCAACTCGACCGCGCGGCGATCGAGAAGGTTCGCGAGGAGGCCTGGCCGAGTGCGGATAGCGCCGACGAACTGCACGAAGCGCTGTCGCTGCTGGCTTTTGTCGTCGAGGACCGGGAGACCCTGCCGCATTGGCCGGCCTTGTTCGAAGAACTGATCGTGCAAAAAAGAGCGGCCCGCGTACGAGTCCCGAACAACGCTCACGTTTTTTGGACAGCCATCGAACGCCTGCCGCTTTTGACCGCGCTCTATCCGGATCTTCAAAACGCCCCGGCGGAACCGCATCCCGCCGTGGAGGACCGATGCTCGGCCTTGACTGCAATCCTGCGCGCGCGCCTCGAAAACAGCGGGCCGGTGCGAAGCGAATCGCTGAGCCGGATTCTGAATATCGAAGCGAGCGAGATCGAACGCTGCCTGATCCGCCTGGAAACCGAAGGATTTCTGCTGCGCGGCCGCTTCACTCCCGGAGGTACCGATCAGGAATGGTGCGAAAGGCGCCTTTTGGCCCGCATCCACCGCTATACCCTGAAGCGGCTGCGCAAAGCGATCGAGCCGGTGAACGCCGGCGATTTTTTACGCTTTCTGTTCCGCTGGCAGCATCTCGATCCGGATCATCGGATGCAGGGGAACGAGGCATTCGGCGCGATCATCGCACAACTGGAAGGCTTCGAGGCGGCCGCAGGAGCCTGGGAATCCGAAATATTGCCTGCCCGAATCGCCCAGTACAGTCCGGACGGGCTCGACAACCTGTGCATGAGCGGACGGATTCTCTGGTTGCGGCTGAGCCTGCCCGGAAGCGGAACGAGTCCGATCAAGTCCACGCCGATCGGCTTTATCGCGCGGCAACATCTGCCGCTTTGGCGGATGATGAGGCCCGGATCCGATGTATCGATGCCGAGCGGGATCTCGCGCCGGATCATCGGTTCACTCCTCGCGCGCGGCGCATCCTTTTACGACGAATTGGCCGACGAAACGGGACTCCTGCCGAGTCAACTCGAAGCCGCGCTGGCCGAACTGGTCGCCCGCGGTCTCGTGACTTCGGACAAATTCGGCGGCCTGCGGGCTCTTTTGATTCCGGAACACAAGCGCAGGGGACGCCTGGCTCCGCTGTTCGGATTGCAGGATGCGGGACGCTGGGCGCTCGTCGATCCAGGTTTACGGGCTCGATCGGAGCCGAGCCGCGATCATCAGCCTCCGCAAACCGCCGCTGTTCCAAACGCCGGGCTGCTGGAAGAGCTTGCTTTGATTTTTCTGCGGCGTTACGGCATCCTGTTCCGGCAGATCCTGGCCCGCGAGCCTTTGACGCCGCCTTGGGGCGATCTCCTGCCCGTTCTGCGGCGCATGGAAGCCTGCGGAAGACTCCGGGGAGGGCGTTTCGTGGCGGGTCAAAACGGAGAACAATTCGCGTTACCCGAAGCACTCGAATCACTGCGCAAAATACCCAAGGCGAGGGACCCTTCCGAGTGGATCACAATCAACGCGAGCGATCCGCTGAACCTGCTCGGCATTGTCCTGCCCGGCCCCAGAATCAGCGCCCACCCGCATCACCGCATAGTGTTCCAATCGGGTATCCCCGTGGCGTATCGGGCCGGCCGGGAGACTCAATTTCTGCAAGCCGTCAATGAACCGGATCAATGGGAGATCAAACAGAGGTTGATCCGCAATACCCGGTCGCCGCTCCTTCGAAGTTACGTCGGATCGTAGCC
>JAKEEL010000059.1 GCA_022616595.1 Methylococcaceae bacterium | reverse complement strand
TCCGGGATTTTGAGCAAGCGGCCGGCGACGGTCGCGGCCTTCAGATCGGTGATCTCCGGTTTCAGAAACAGGGTCATCTGATTGGTATCGACGAATCGGCCGCTGACCAGGCGAATATTATCCACGAGGACATAAAATACGGTCGGCAGCGATAGCGCGACGGCTACCACCAGAAGCGCGCTAATCGTCGACAACGGGGTTGCGACCAGTCTTCCGAGGCTGTACAGGAGACTCTGGGCGTGACTGCGGCCATAGGCGCTCAACCGATAGGACAGGCCTGCTGCTCCGGCGATCGACGCACCGCGTTTAGGTTTCGCCGCTGAAATCATGAAACGTCTTCGGCAAGAGCGCCGTTCTCCAGCCGCAAAATACGGCTCTGCATTCGAGAAATCAATTGCAGATCGTGGCTCGCGATCAGCACGGTGGAACCGACCTGGCGAAAGCGTTCGAACAGGGCCATGATGTCCGCCGACAGATCGGGGTCCAGATTGCCGGTCGGTTCATCCGCCAGAATCATCCGCGGTTTGTGCACCACGGCGCGCGCGATGCCCACCCGCTGCTGCTCGCCTCCGGACAGGACCAGCGGATATTTTTTTTCCTTGTCGAGCAGACCGACCTTATCCAGGGCCGCGCGAACCCGGCTCCCGATCTCGCGCTGCGGATAGCCGCCGATGATCAGCGGCAGGGCGACATTGTCGTGCACCGTGCGATCGTTCAGCAGGCGATAGTCCTGGAAAATCAACCCCAGCTTTCGGCGCAGAAAGGGAATCCTTCCGAGCGGGATCCGCGCTAAATTCTCACCGTCGAATACAATCTGGCCGCGTGTTCCGCGTTCAATCAGGGCCGAAAGCTTCAAGACCGTCGTCTTGCCCGCGCCGGAGCGGCCGGTCAGAAACACCAGTTCCCCCTCCGCGATCGAAAAACTCAAATCCGCGAGCACGTCGCTGCCGCCGGGATATCGTTTGCTTACATGATCGAAGTGAAGCACTTTTCAGCAACCGGGTTCAATTTTTCGCGTCCACGGCAAACAAGGCGTCTACAAAGCTTTCCGCATTGAAATCCTGAAGATCGTTGAGCCCCTCCCCGATTCCGATGTAGCGGATCGGTATGCGCAGGCGCTTCGCCAGCGCGAAAATCACCCCGCCTTTGGCGGTCCCGTCGAGCTTGGTCAACGCGATTCCGGTCAGACCGACGACTTGATTGAACTGTTCAGCCTGGGACAGGGCATTCTGGCCGGTGCCGGCATCCACGATCAGCAAGACTTCATGCGGCGCGTCGGGATCGAGCCTTGCCAGTATCCGCTTGACCTTGCGCAGTTCTTCCATCAGGTTGTCCTTGGTGTGCAGACGTCCCGCGGTATCGGCTATCAGGACATCGATTCCGCGGGCCCGGGCGGATTGCAGCGCATCGAACACGACCGATGCCGAATCCGCGCCCGTATGCTGCGCGACCACGGGAACCCCGTTGCGTTCACCCCAGACCTGCAGTTGCTCGATCGCGGCCGCCCGGAACGTATCTCCGGCCGCGAGCATGACACTCAAACCCTTGGACTGCAATCGTTTGGCCAGCTTGCCGATGGTGGTCGTCTTGCCGACCCCGTTCACGCCGACCACCAGAATCACGAAAGTCTTTCCGCCAGGTTCGATGATCAGCGGCAGGTCACAAGGCTTCAACATCGCGAGCAGGTTTTCGCGCAACGCGGTGCCGAGGGCCGCCGCGTCACTCAGTTGTTTTCGCTCAACGCTGCGAGTCAGATTGTCGATGATCTCGCGCGTCGCCTCGACCCCGATATCCGCCAGAATCAGCGTGGATTCGATGTCCTCGAGCAGATCCGAATCGATTTCTTTTTTTCCGACGGGAATCGCAGCGAGAAGTTCGGTCAGGCCCGAACGGGTTTTCTTGAGCTGGGTTCTTAAACGCTGGAACAGATTGACCGGCTCGGCTTCCGGTGCAAGTTCAAGCACTTGTTCCGGAACCGGAAGGACTTCCGCGGCGAGGCCGCTCGCGTCCCGCGCAAGGCTCGGCCTGATCAGGGTTTCCTCGGCCGCGGCAACTTCGCGGCCAGCCCGGAAAGTGATGTAAATCACGGTCAGGAGCAACAGTGATGCGACAGCGCTGTGAGCCACCGCGACCGGAATCGGCATCCGGAACATCACCATGCCGATTCCGAGCGCGACCTGAACCAGCAACAGGGCGCTGAGCAGGACGCCGGTTTTGCGCAGTTCGCGCCCGCGTTGCGAGGAACTCAGCGAAAGCGCGAGGCCGCCGAGCACCACAAACGAAAAGAATGCTCCGAGGCGATGAAACCAATTGATCGCAATGCGCGCGTCATGGCTCAACACGCCTCCGCGATAGTCCCACTCGCTTCCCTGAAACACGGAGAATATCCGGAAATAATCGCCGCTCGGCCACCAGGAACCGAGGCAGGTCGGGAAATCCGGACAAGCCAGGGCGGCATAATTGGCCCCGGTCCAGTTTCCGAGCATCATTTCGAACACCAGGACCAGCAGCGAAAACTTTGCCCAAAGGCCGATCGCGCTGCGCTTTTCGACGAAGCGAACTTTGGGATGGATGCGCAGTACAATCCAAAATGCGGCGCTCAACAAGAGCAATCCGGCCGCGAAATGCCCCGACACGAGGACCGGCATCAGCTTGTAGCGCACGACGCCCATGCCGAGCGCGATCTGCAACACCACGGTTGCAGCCAGCAGCGTGGCGAGCAGGATGGCCGTTTTTCGGTGAAGCCTGAGGAAAAATGCAGCGAGCCAAAGAACAATTATCAGCCCCGCGGTGGATGCCGCGAGGTAACGATGCGACATCGAAATTCGGGCCTTGCCGAGGTCCGGAGGCAAGCCGCCCGGAGTTTGTCCGGATTGATCGGTGAAGATCCTGCTGTCCGGCATGGCGAGTTGCCCGAAGCAGCCCGGCCAGTCCGGACAGGCCAATCCGGCATCCGATAAACGGACAAAGGCCCCCGCGAGCACCGCGCAGAAGGCGAGAAATACAATCAACAATGCCAGATTTCTGAACATATCAGCCGCTCACTATATCTTGTTGTTATTTTATTCAACGGTTAGCCGATCCGCGATACCAGCAATAATCGTTGCAGATCTTTTTTCAGACCGTAGGGATCGAAACCGGCCGTGTACCACATCATGAAATTACCGATCGGGTCCATGATAATCACGCTCCCGTCGGCAATCGGCGAACCCATCGCCGACGCCGCGATTTTCTCCAGTTTACTGGTTGAAAAAGTCCGCAGCAGATCGGGGTGTTGTGCCCACCACACATTCGCGTCCGCTGCTGAAATTTCCGTCATGACCACCGCGACCCGCCGCACCCGCATCAGGTCCTTGCCCAGCATCAGCCGGACCTGACGGGTTTTTTCGAGAGACTTCCGGCACACCAGGCCGCATCCGTGCCCGGTGATGAAATGAACGAGAATCCAGCGTCCTGGAATTTCCGCTAGATTTTGCCTTGAAAATGGATCGAAACCTTCGAATTCGCTGCGGTTGACTGGAATCGCGGGGCTGATCAGAGTGCCGTAATGATTGTTCACATTCAGCCAGGATCGGTTGGTATACAAAAGCACGGCGATCACGAAGGGAGCGATGCAAAGCACGACGAGCAGGACCCAAATCCGCCGGGAACGGGCAGTTCCCCTCGATTCAATCAAGTCTCGGCACCCCTTTTCAGATCCGCGCGATCCATCCGGCAAAGGCCAAAAGACACCGCGTCCACGCTAAGCGTGTTTCGAATGTGAGTCGGCTGACGTAATGCATGGTCCAGAGTTTCTGCGGCAAATCCCGCGCCGCATTCTGTGAATAGCGAGCAAGCCTGTGCCGGATATGGAACTTTTCAGGTTATTGGCTCAGAATAGCCGAGTGAACGTAACGCCGAGTGCCCCGACATGATCCTGAAAATTGTAATCGTATTGGCCCTGTTAGTCATATTTGCGAGCCTGGTTTCAGCCTTATTCTATCTGGTCAAAGACAGGGACGGGAGTCAGCGTACGGCAAGAGCCCTCACCGCACGAATTACTCTATCCATCGTTTTGTTCATTTTTTTGCTGATCGCATTTTCGACCGGGATCATCCAACCGCATGGCCTGAACCCGGCGCGCGGCACCCACGCCGAGCGCAATCAATAAGCAATCAGACCGGAGTATCCCCGATCGACGGCAAAGTGCCGCGGTTTCACGCAGCGCCCTGATGGATGTTCGCCGGCCTCAGAGCCAATACACGAAGACGAACAACAAGAGCCAGACCACATCCACGAAATGCCAATACCAGGCCGCCGCCTCGAACACGAAGTGGTTATCCGGGGTCATGTGTCCTTTAAAGCAGCGGAACAGAACGACTGCAAGGATGGTCGCGCCCAAGGTCACATGCAAACCGTGGAAACCGGTGAGCATGAAAAAAGTCGAGCCGTAAATCCCGGAACCGAGGGTCAGGCCCAATTCCGTGTAGGCATGATGGTACTCGTAACCCTGCAGTACCACGAACAGAAAGCCGAATCCGACCGTCGCGGCGAGCCCCTTCATCAACTGCGTCCGATCGTTCGAGAGCAAACCCCAGTGCGCCCACGTCACGGTAGCGCCGCTCGTCAACAGAATCAGCGTGTTGATCGCGGGCAGGCCCCAGGCACTCATCGCCTCGAACTCTCCTCCGCGCAACCCCGGCCCGTTGGTCGGCCAGATCGCTTCGAAGGAAGGCCACAGAAATTCCTGCGTCGCGATACCGGGCCCGTATCCCTCTCCGCCCAGCCAGGGCACCGAATACACGCGCGCATAGAACAGCGCGCCAAAAAATGCCGCGAAGAACATGATTTCCGAAAAAATGAACCAAATCATCGCTATGCGGTATGAAAATCCGACCTGTTCATTGTACATGCCGGATTCACTTTCAATCGCCTGGACACTGAACCAGCCGGCGAGCATCACGATGAATACGATGCCGCCGGTCACCATCATCGGCTTACCCATTGCGGAGCCGTTGATCAGGTTTGCGAATCCGGCCAGGAACAGGGTCAGCCCGACCACCACCAGGAACGGCCAGGTCGCCTTATGGGGTATGTAATAGTGCTCGTTTGTTGACATCATCGTCCCCTTGTGTGCTTGCAATTCAGATTTTTTTATCGGTGATGTTGAAAAAGGTATAAGCAAGAGTCACGTCTCGATAGCCTTTCGGGAGCGCGGGATCCATCACGAAGCGCACCGGCATTTTCTTTGTTTCGTGCGCTTCGAAGGTCTGACTCGAAAAACAGAAACACTCGGTTTTTTTCAAGTAACGCGCGGCGAGTCCCGGAGCAAAACTCGGGATGGCCTGACCGACCAGTTTACGGTCGCTGAGGTTTTCGGCCAGGAAATAAACCGTATAGGCCTGTCCCGGATGGATCTTCATCTTCGCGGTTTCGGCCCGGAATCCGATCGGTGCATTCCCGTTCACGGAAGTCAGAAACTCGAGCGAGATCTCGCGCTTCGCGTCGATCTCGAATTGCAGATCCGGCGCCGCTTGGTTCCCGAGTTTGCCGTTCAATCCCGTGATGTCGCAGAAAACATCGTACAGGGGCACCAGCGCAAACCCGAAGCCGAACATCAACGCGGCGATCAACACCAGTTTGGCGACGATCGGGCCGTGGTTCCTGGTTCTGCGCGGATCACTCATCGGAACAGCACGACCCGGATCGTAAAAAGATAGACGCCGACCGCCACGATGCCGATAATCGCCGCGAGCAAGGCATTTCTATGTTTCAGATTCATCACCGACCCGCCGGGCACTCTTGCCAATACATGGAAAATTTCGTCATTCGATTTCAGGCGCACGCGTGAAGGTATGGTAGGGCGCGGGCGAGGGTACGGTCCACTCGAGACCCATCTTGCTCGCATTCTCCCAGACTTCGGCGCTGGCCTTTTCGCCCCCTTTGATCGCCTGGTAGACCACGTACGCAAATATCAACTGGGAAAAGCCCAGAATAAATGCGCCGATACTCGAGATCATGTTGAAATCGGCGAACTGAATCGCATAATCCGGAATGCGTCTGGGCATTCCCGCGAGACCCAGGAAATGCTGCGGCATGAAGGTTATATTGAAAGCGATCGCCGTGAGCCAAAAATGCAGTTGCCCGAGTTTTTCATCGTATAGGTGACCGGTCCACTTCGGCAGCCAGTAATAAACCGCGGCGAACACCGGGAAGGTCCCTCCGACCACCAGGGTATAGTGAAAATGAGCGACCACGAAATAGCTGTCGTGGTACTGAAAATCGGCCGGCGCCGTGGCCAGCATCAGACCCGTGAACCCGCCCAGGGTGAACAGGATGATGAAACCGACCGAAAACAGCATCGGGGTTTCGAAGCTCAAAGATCCGCGCCACATCGTAGCCGTCCAGTTGAATACCTTCACACCCGTCGGTACCGCGATCAGCATCGTTGCGTACATGAAGTACAATTCTCCTGCCAGCGGCATACCGACCGTGAACTGATGGTGCGCCCAGACGATCAGGGACAGAAACGCGATCGAACCGGTCGCATAGACCATCGAGCTGTATCCAAACAGACGCTTGCGCGAGAAGGTCGGCACGATCGTCGAAATCACGCCGAAGGCCGGCAGAATGATGATGTACACCTCGGGATGTCCGAAGAACCAGAACAGGTGCTGGTAGAGGACCGGGTCGCCGCCGCCCGCGGCATCGAAAAAGCTGGTGCCGAAATGCGCATCGGTCAGCAGCATGGTCACCGCGGCCGCGAACACCGGCAACACGGCGATCAGCAGGAACGCGGTGATCAGCCAGGTCCAGCAGAACAAGGGCATTTTCATCAGCGTCATGCCTGGGGCCCGCATATTCAGGACCGTGACGATGATGTTGATCGAGGCCAGGATCGATGAAATTCCGAGCAAATGCACCGAAAACACCGCGAACGGAAGGTTGTCTCCGGACTGAAGAACCAGGGGCGGATACAGGGTCCATCCGGCCGCCGGCGCGCCGCCTTCCATGAACAGGGTGCTCGCGAGCAGCAGGACCGCGAAGACCAGCACCCAGAAGCTCATGTTATTCATGCGCGGCAGCGCCATGTCGGGTGCCCCGATCATCATCGGGATCATCCAGTTCGCGAGCCCCGCATAGGCCGGCATCACCGCGCCGAAGACCATCACCAGGGCGTGCATCGTGGTCATGGAATTGAAAAATCCCGGATCGACGAATTGCAGTCCGGGTTCGAACAGTTCCGCGCGAACCGCCAGGATCATGCAGCCGCCGACAAACAGCATGGCCAGTGCGAATACCAGGTACATGGTCCCGATATCCTTGTGGTTCGTGGTCGTCACCCACCGCATCCAACCCGTTTCGGGGCCATGATCGTGATGATCGTCGTGTGTCGTCGCTGCCGATGTCATTACCTTTACCTCATGTCTAGCTGAAGAACAATTCAACCTGTCCGGGCCGTGTAAAAAGCGTCCGGTCTGTCCATGCCGGTTTCAATAGTCAACGGGAGCCGGTGTTATTCGACTTCGTCCTCGTCATCCGCGGGAGCCTTGACCAACGGAGCGATTTGAGAAGGTTGGACGAAATCGCCGGCGTCATTCCCGAAGGCATTGCGCTGATAGGTGATCACGGCCGCCAGATCGGTCGCGGAAAGCATGGCCGCAAAGGACGGCATCATCGCTCCTTTGCCGTTCAGCACCAAATCGATATGCTGCTGCAGCGCACCGGTTGCCACCGCGCTGCCCTTGATGGCCGGGAAGGTACCCGGAATTCCCTCCCCGCCGGCCTGATGACAACTTGCACAATTGGCCTTATAAACTTCTTCGCCCTTCGCGATCAATTCATCCTTCGTCCAGGTCTTGTCCGCGGATGCTTCGTTCGCCCGGATTGCTGCCTTTTGTGCAGCCAACCATTTCGAGTAGTCTTCCTGGCTTTTTGCAATCACGACGATCGGCATGAAACCGTGGTCCCGGCCGCACAATTCGGCGCACTGTCCGCGGTAGGTTCCGGGCCTGTCCACCAGGGTCCAGGATTCGTTAATGAAACCCGGAACGGTATCTTTTTTCCAACCGAGTTCGGGCACCCACCAGGAATGCAGCACATCGGCCGCGGTGAACAGAAACCGGACCTTTTTGTTGACCGGAATGACCAGAGGATGATCGACGTTCAACAAATAATTCTCCACGCTTCTCGGGTCGACGTCCGAACCCAATTGACGCGCGGCATTGCTATTAGCGTCCAGTTGGCTCATGAATCCGAATCCTTCGTCGATGTAATCGTAACGCCACTTCCACTGATAGCCGGTGACCTTGATCGTCAACTCCGCATAGCGCGTATCGTCGAGATCCATCATGGTCCGGGTCGCCGGCACAGCCATGCTGATCAGGATGATGAAGGGGATCAAGGTCCACAGAATTTCCACCGCTCCATTCTCGTGAAAGGTCGCGGCCACCGCGCCCCGGGATTTGCGATGGTGATAGAACGAATAAAACATGACACCGAATACAACCAGCCCGATTCCGAAGCAAATCCAGATGACCATCATATGGAGGTCATGCACCTCGCGGCTGATCTTGGTCACCCCCACCGGCATGTTCAGCGTGTAATCCGCATTGGCGATCCCCGCTCGAAACAAGGCCGACACCAGAATCCCCCTAAGCAGGTTCTTCGTGTTGTTCACGGAGTAATCTCCTTTGATAATGTTGTTTTAAAATTCTGCGTCACCGGAGCCGTTGCCCGGCGGTTGAACTGTCGTGCCGTGAATAAACGTTTCGCAAATGGCGAAGTACCCGCAAACACAGTTCTCGTTCATAGCGTCCCGGAACCATCACTCCATCCAGACCGCCGGCAGCATGGGAATGGGATCATTTCAACCGGCCAAGCGGAAAACCCGAAATTGATCGGGTGCGATGGTTCTGGCGATTCAACTGGGAAATACCGGCAACGCGGTGACTCAACATACAACCCCCTCCCGAAAATCCCGGCCGGTGCGAAACTTGCCGATTCAGTGTTCTGCGAATCAGGAACCGATCTCGAAAAGCGCCCTGCAAAAGCTTGCAGGGGTCTGAAATTTCGAGGTTAGCAAATAACCTTTCACTCAGATTTCAACCGGTATCGATCGTGTGAATTTAACCCATGCTATCGTTTTATGCAAGCACAAGCCTCTGTTTTGTAGAGAACAAACAGACTTCCGAATTTGGGGCAGAGAAGGTTGTTTTTAGAATTTACAAGGGATATTTTTTCTACCGCCTGTTAGAACGGCGGAAGGTTTATTGAATCGGACTACCGGCAAAGAAAATGCCGCGGCGCTTCGGTAATCGGGGTGAGGATTGCAAAACCGGCCGCGGCGAAATGGAAAGTCGGGGAGCAAAGGAGGCATTGATGCCGGATTAAAGCGGAAGCGTCCATGCTTCCTGCGGCTCGTCCCTGATCGGACTTCTCCTTCTGTCCGGGCAACCATCCTTTCGGGTGATAATTTACCAATCCCTTGGGAATGTCGTCTGTGGATAATTCACCTCGGCACCGTGACTATTTCATCGCTCGGTTACGAAACAGACGCCACAATGATCGGAATTTTGCGAACAGAATTCGGACAAAAAATACTTCAGCCAACCCCGGCCAGCGATCCATGCCGAACCTGACGCGCCCGGATTGGTCGGTGATCGATGGATCGGTTGATGCCGGGTCGGAAAAGATTTTGAGTGCTCAATAGCTTCCCTGGATATATTTTTCCAATTCGCGGATTTTGAATTCCTGTTCGGAAATGATCTGCTTGACGACATCGCCGATGCTGATCATACCGACCAATTGGTTTTCTTCGAGCACCGGGAGATGGCGAATCCGCTTCTCCGTCATGATCACCATGCATTCATTCAGGCTGTCTTCCGGGGACACATAGAAGACATCCTTGACCATCAATTCGCCAACCGTGATTTCCCTGGAAGATTTTCCTTTGAGAATCACCTTGCGCGCATAATCGCGTTCGGAAAATATACCCACCGGCCGCTGGTCTTTAAGCACCAATAAAGCACCCACTCCATGCTCCGCCATGACCGTCAAAGCATCATAGACCGGCGTTTCGGGCGCTACCGAGAAAACCGAGTTTCCTTTGACCTTCAATACCTGTTTCACTGTATTCATCGAAAAGCCCTCCTCTTAAGCAGGCGTTCAGTAATTTTTATAAATCAACGGCTACATCGCGATCGTTACCGAAGCGATTCCAGCGCTTTTGACCCGGAATCGTTCATGTTCTGAATCAACCGGCCGGTGACTCATATATTCCAGTTTCCAGCCACACTCCTGACACGAAAGACATTCGATCCGGGTTCATTTCTTCAACAAATCCTGCAAACCGGCAAAAGGCCTGAAAGTTGCGTCGTGCTCCTTTCGGCACGACGCCGAAGCAAGGCCCGGCCTTTGTTCGATATAACGGGAATGCTCGTTATCATGACAATATAGGCAAAGCAATTCCCAGTTGCTGCCATCCTCGGGATTGTTATCATGATCATGGTCCTTGTGATGGACCGTCAATTCACGCAGATTGGAGTGGGTGAATTCCCGCGCGCAACGGCCACATATCCAGGGGAATATTTTGAGGGCCTGTTCGCGATAGGATTTTTCGCGTTGTTCTCGGTACAACCTGGCTTCGGCAACGATCTCCTCGTGTCGACTCTCAGAAACCCGCTTATCTTTCCCGGTCATTCACACCTCCCGCCTCCGCTTCGAAACCATGCCGGCCCCGCGTCAGGAATTTCTTCATTGTATCCCGATTCACTTCAACTTCAAATCGGCTTCGCAAGCCGAGCCCGATCGCCGAAAAGGCCATGCTGAAAATTTTCAATTGTCCAGCGTCTTCCGGACGATTTCGTAGACATCCCTGGAAATATGGTCTGTTCCCGCGATCCGTTCGAGCGCTTGCTTCATGAGTCCTTGCCGGTGCGGATCGAAACGCCGCCACTGAGTGAATGCTCCCGTCATCCGTGACGCAAGTTGCGGGTTGATTGTATTGAGATCGACCACTACGTTGGACAGAAAATCATAACCTCCGCCGTTCCGTGCATGGAACCGGATCGGGTTCGACTGTGAAAACGCCCCGACCAGGGAACGGACTCGGTTCGGATTCCGGATGTCGAAAGCAGGATGATTCTTCAATTCCGATATCCTGGGAAGGTCCCCCGCTACCGGGCTCATCGCCTGTATACTAAACCACTTATCGATCACCAGGGCTTCTTTTTCCCACTGTTGGAAGAACGCTTCCACGACTTTGTCCTTGCCGGGGCAAGAACTGTTCAGGATGCAGTTCAGCGCCGCGATCTGGTCTGTCATGGTCGAAGCACCGGTATATTGCTCGATGCACAGGCGGTGAGATTCATCGTCATCCAACTCGATCAGATAATCGAGGCAGATGTTCTTGAGCCTCCGCCGTCCCACCGCTTCTTTGTCAAACCGGCCGGATTCCTCGCGGTGATTGCGATGATAATGATCGAGAAAGACATCCTTCAATTCCGCAGCGATTTCCCGTTTGACGCGGCATCTGGCCTCATAGATCGCATCGACGTCGATCACATCCATCTGTTCACTGAGGTATTTTTCCGAGGGCAGGGCCAGAAGCAGGGCTTGAAACGACAGATCATCCCAGGTTTCGGTCATCAAATGACGAAACGCATCGATCAGTGCACCAGCACTGGTATTCATCGGTGCCCCGGTCTGGTTTGCGCGGACCGAATCCAGTAACAGTTTCCCGGCGAGTTCTTGTCCTGCCTCCCAGCGACAGAACGGGTCCGAATCGTAGGCGAAAAGAAGCTTCAATTCTTCCGGCCCGCGTTCCATGGACAGCTTCACCGGAGCCGAAAATCCGCGCAATATCGAAATGACCGGCTTTTCCGCGAGTCCTTGAAAGCGAAACACCTGCTTTCTTTCACGCAATTGAATCACCCTTTCTTGCGCCGATTCCGCCTCGCCTTCAAGCCTCATGGCTAATCTTTCGCCGGAAGCGCCCAAGAATGCCAAGCGAATCGGGATGTGAAAAGGCTTTTTTTCCGCTTGACCCGGTGTCGGCGGACAATGTTGTGCGATTTCGAGCATCAGAGACCTTTGATCGCGATCGAAGTCCGCGGTAACCTTGAGTTCGGGGGTTCCGGATTGACGGTACCATAAGCGAAATTGAGTCAGATCGATCCGGTTCGCGTCTTCCATCGCGGCTACGAACTCGTCCGTCGTCACGGCCTGCCCGTCATGACGCTGAAAATAAAGATCGGTTCCCTTCCTGAAACCCTGTTCGCCGATCAGGGTACGAATCATCCGCACGATTTCGGCGCCCTTTTCATAGACGGTCAAGGTATAAAAATTATTGATCTCGATGTAGGACTCGGGGCGCACCGGATGGGACAGGGGACCGGAGTCTTCGGCGAATTGATAGGTCCTGAGCCTGTTGACATCGGTAATTCGCTTCACCCCGCGCGAGGTCTGGTCGGCCGTGAATTCCTGGTCGCGGAATACGGTCAGGCCTTCTTTGAGACTCAGTTGAAACCAATCCCGGCAGGTCACCCGGTTGCCGGTCCAATTATGAAAATATTCGTGCCCGATCACGCCCTCGATCTGCTCGTAATCGGTGTCGGTCGCGGTATCGGAACGCGCGAGCACGTATTTGGCGTTGAAAATATTCAGGCCTTTGTTTTCCATGGCGCCCATGTTGAAATGGCCGACCGCGACAATCATATAAAGATCCAGATCGTACTCGCGGCCATAGACCCGCTCGTCCCAAGCCATGGCCTTTTTCAACGAAGCCATTGCATGCTGGCATTTATCGAGATCGTGTTTTTCAACGTAAATGGCCAGATCGATGCGGCGTCCGGACCCGGTCCGGTAAGTATCCGAGATATGCTCGAGCCGACCGGCGACCAATGCGAACAAATAGGCCGGCTTCTTGAACGGGTCCTTCCATTTGACCCAATGGAGATTTCCCTCCAGGCGACCTTCATCGATACGATTTCCGTTCGCGAGCAAAACCGGATAATGCTCCCGGTCCGCGACCAGAATCGTGGTAAACACGGTCATGACATCGGGCCGATCCAGAAAATAAGTGATCCGGCGAAAACCCTGCGCCTCGCATTGGGTACAGAACATCCCGTTCGAGAGGAACAGACCTTCGAGGCTGGTATTGGACTCGGGATGGATAACTGTTTCAATCTCCAACAAAAAGTAGCGCCCTTGCGGAACTCCCGCGACCAACAGGCCATCCCGCGAAACCTGAAATTCTTTCTCGCCCAATTTCCTGCCATCCAGAAAGATTCCCTTCAACGTCAGATCTTCCCCGTCGAGCTGCAATGGCGCATAACCCCGGACCGCGGGACTGTTCTTTCGGAGCTTCATGCGGGTACGCACGGTTGTTTCAGCCGGATTCAGCTCGAAACGCAATTCCACCCAGTCGATCAGATAATCCGGCGGTCGATAATCCTTCAGATAGGTCGTCTTCGGGTTTGCATCACGCATTGCGATCTTTTCCGATAATTTGATACGAATAGTTTGCAAGCAGCAGCCAAGCCACAAGAAATAGGGTTCCGCCCAGCGGAGTGATGGCTCCGAGCCAGCGGAATCCGGTCACGCTCAGCAGGTAAAGGCTTCCGGAAAATAACAAAATTCCCGAAGACATCAGCCGTGCGGTCCAGATCAGCAAGCCGGATGCGGTATCCGCGCGCATCAGAATGGCCACCATCCCGAGCGCCAGGGCATGCCACATCTGGTAATCCACCCCGGTCTTATAGATAGACATCGCCGCAGGGCCCAAAGTGTCCCGCAGCGCGTGCGCGCCGAAGGCTCCCATGCCGACGCCGGTGAAACCGAGCAGCGCTGCAAAACCGATGTACCGTGCGAAAGAAGGCATCAGGATTCCAGCAATCTGGGCATCAATTCCACCAGATTGCAGGGTCGGGTACGGAAATCCAGCTGATCCCGGATCAGATGGTCCCAAGCGGTGCGACAGGCCCCGGACGATCCCGGAAGACAGAATATGAAAGTCGCATTCGCAACGCCCGCGACCGCTCTCGATTGCACGGTCGAGGTTTTGATTTCCTGATAAGAAACTGTCCGGAATACTTCACCGAAGCCATCCAGGACCTTGTCGAACAAGGGGATCATCGCCTCGGGGGTTCCATCCCGGCCGGTTACCCCTGTTCCGCCGGTACTGATGATCACATCGATTGCAGGATCGGCAATCCAACGCGCAACGGCGGCACGTATCTGATAGATGTTATCCGGAACGATGGACTTCTGCGCAAGAAAATGACCGGCTCCGGTCAAACGCTCGACCAGGACCTTGCCCGACACGTCGTCTTCCTCGGTCCGGGTATCGGAAACCACGAGTACCGCGATGTTCAGCGGTTTGAATTCACGGTCGATAGCCATTCCGATCACCCGCCGTCAAACCTGCTGCCCGAGCGAGTCTCTCAGGCTGCTCCGGAAAAATCGGGTCCCGCAGAAACTATTGCAAATGGACGATGAATGCTTCGTTGTCACGTTGAATCCTGATCAGCAAGGACCGGCGCTGCGCCGCAATCGATTGGAGTTCATCCAGCGTGCGAATGCGGTAATTATTCGCGTTGATAATGATATCACCGGGCCTCAAACCAACCGCCCAGGGATAGGAGGTTTGAATGATCTCGCTGAACAAAACTCCTTCGCCCTGGCCGGGCGCCGTCATACTCAGCCGGGTGCCGCTCAGTGTCGGGTGAATCAGGCCGCCGTCCACGCCGACGGTTTCGGGTTTTGCGATCCTCGCGCTGCGAGCTATTTTCCGGCCCTCGTGGATCACCTCCAATTCAACCTGGTCACCGACCTGCATCAGTCCGATCGCGTTTCGCACCCCGGCGCTATTGGCAACACTGCGACCATTGATCGCCAGGATGATATCACCCGTTTCCAGCCCCGCCTGTTCGGCCGGAGATTCGGCCTGCACCCGACTGATGACCGCGCCGGTGCTGCGATCCAGGTCGAACGCGCGAGCCAGATCGGGGCTCAGATCCTGAACGCTGACTCCCAGCAATCCGCGCCTGACTTCGCCGTGCTTGACCAGGGACGACATCAATTGAAGCGCCATGTTGGCGGGTATGGCAAAGCCGATTCCTACATTTCCACCGCTCGGAGCAATGATCGCGGTGTTAATCCCGATCAGTTCGCCATTCAAATTGACCAAGGCCCCTCCGGAATTCCCCGGGTTGATCGAGGCATCGGTCTGGATAAAATCTTCGTAGCCTTCGATGCCGAGACCCGAACGGCCCAGCGCACTGATAATTCCCGAGGTTACGGTTTGCCCCAGACCGAAGGGATTGCCGATAGCGACCACGAAATCCCCGACACGCAGGCGGCTCGAATCGGCAACCGGCAGTTCAGTGAGGTTTTTCGCGGGAATCTGGATCACCGCGACGTCCGATTCCGGATCGGTTCCGACCAGGTTCGCGTTCAATTGCCGGCCATCCTTCAAGGTAACCAAAATTTCGTCGGCCTTATCGATCACATGGTTGTTGGTCAGCACGTAGCCCGATTCACGGTCGATGATCACCCCGGAACCCAAACTATTCTGGCGGCGTTCGCTTCGGCGCCCGGGAATCTCGAAAAAATGCCGAAAGAAAGGATCCCGCATCAAGGGATGTTCCATGACTTGAATCTCGCTGCGCGTGGCGATATTGACCACCGCGGGCATCGCGCGTTCGAGCATCGGCGCAAGGCTGGGCAAGGGCTGGCCCTCGGCATAGCCGGGCAGGGCGCCGAAGCCGGCTTCCGTAATGGTCAGCAGGCCGGCGAGCAATACGAGTTTATTGAGTTGCACGATCCAAAATTCAGCACTGGTTGAAGCAAGCGGGGGTAGCGACCTTGGAACCAGAAAACATGCCGCTTCCAGGGCGTATTTCCAAGCTTTGCAAGCTAACTTTTCCCGCAGATGAACTATTATATTGAAGGCGGGCCGGCCGAAACAATCAGGGCTGGAACGAAACCGAGAATCCTGAAATTTTGACACAATAACATGACGGTTACCCTGAAATCCAAAGACGGACAAGCGATACGGAAATTAATTCCATTAACCACGCTATCCGAGGCCGCATTCAATAAGCTGTGTTCCCAAGTCCGGATCGAAGAAGGGCCGAAGGGAACCGTTCTGTTCAAACAAGGTGACCAGAAAAACGAATTCGTCTATCTGCTCGAAGGCGTCATTTCGCTGCAAGCCGCGGGCATGGAAATGGACACAATTACCGGGGGGTCCGAGGAAGCCCGCTTCGCGCTCGCGCACCAGATTCCAAGAAAAGTTTTCGCGGTCGCCAAGGATAAGATCCGCTTCATCCGGGTGAATGCCGAAGTTCTGAATTCGACCACTTCGAAAAAGCAAGACTCGGTCAGCTACGAAGTTTCCGATATCCCCGAGGAGTCTTCCGGCGACTGGATGACCACCTTGCTGAAGTCTCCGATCTTTCAACGCCTGCCCGCGGCCAATCTTCAGAAAGTGCTGACCAGTATGGAAGCGATGGAAGTCAAGGCCGGGGAACTGGTGGTCAAGCAAGGCGATCCCGGCGACTATTATTACATCATCAAGAAAGGCCGTTGCAGCCTGACCCGCAAGCCATCTAAAATCGCCAAGGAAATCAAACTGGCCGAATTGAAAACGACCGATACCTTCGGTGAGGATTCATTGATTTCCGGAGCCCCGCGCAACGTCAATATCACGATGTTGACGGATGGTATTTTACTGAGGCTGAGCAAGGAAAGCTTTTTGCAACTGGTCAAGAAACCCGTGATCCAAACCCTGTCGATCGACCAGGCGATCGAAGAAGTCGGAAAGGGTGCGATTCTGCTCGATGTTCGGACTCCCGACAGTTTCGAACGCGGTCGCCTGGAAGGCAGTTGCAATATCCCTTTTTTCTCCCTGCGGATGCAGCTTTCGAATCTCGACCCCGCGAAAAAGCTGATCGTTATTTGCGAAGACGGGACAACCAGCGAGGCGGCCTCCTTTCTATTGATTCGCTTTGCTTTCGATGCGGTTGTTCTGAAAGGCGGATTCAATGCGGTGCCGGAACAGTATTTGGGCTCCTTCAGCCGCTGCGCTCAAGCATCCGCGGCGGAATCCGGTCGAGAAACCGAAGAGGCGGCTCCAATTGCATCGGCCGAGGACGAGAAACAGGCGCTCGATGAAGCGTTGCAAATCATCGCGCTACTCCAAAAACAATTACAGGATGAGCAGGAAAAACGCAATGCAGCCGAACAGGATCAAGACAAATCCAATACTTCGCAAGAAACGTTCACTGAAAGTGAGCTGGAGCTTCGGAAACAGATCGAAGCCCTGAGTCGCGAATTGGAAACGGCCAGCAAGGAAGCCGATGGCTATCGAAATCAACTGACGGAGGCGGAAAATAAACTGGCGAGTTCAAACCAGGCCTCCGCCAAGGCGAATCGCGAGTCCGACGAGCTGAAATCCGCGTTCAGTGCGCAACTCGAATCACTCGAGTCCGAATTAAAGTGCCGGCAATCCGAACTCGAGACGGCTCTGAACCGATCGAAGGACGATAAAAAGCGCATTGAATCGCTTGGCGAAAGCCTCAAGGATCAGGAAAAACAGCTGAGCGAACTGAAAAAATCGGTACGAGAAAAAACCTCGAAACTGGAAAAGGAAATCTCGTCCAAACGCGTCATCGAGGCGAATCTGTCGAGAATCCAGAAAGAAACCTCCAGCCAAATCGTAACGCTCGGAGAACAAAGGGACCAGGCGAAACGAACCATCGCCGAGCTCGAGCAACAGCTCGAACAGAGTCGGCAATGCTGCGTATTGTTGGAAAAGCAGAAATCAGAACTGTCCGAAATGCAGTCCGGCGAAGTAGAATCGCTGCTCGGCGAAAAACAGGCATTCGAGATGGAAGCCGCCGGTTTGAAGCACCGGCTGGAGCAGATCGTGGACGAAAAACAACGAATGGAATCGGAGGCGGAACACCGGATCGATCAACTGCAGCAAAATTTGGAACGACTCGAGCAACAAATCGCGGAAAAAAATCACGATCTTGAGTTTACGCAAGACGCACTGCGCAAAAGTGAACAAACGCAAAAAGAACTTTCGGACCAGCGCAATGCTTTTGAAGCACAAGTATTCGAGCTGCGCACAGAACTCGAAAATGCCTCTTCGATGGCAACCCAGTCCGCCAAGGAAATCGCGGAATTGACCGCGCTCACCAAAAGCCTTGAAGAAGATGCCGGAGCGGAGCAAGGCCTATTGAAAACGGAATTGACGCGGATTGAAAAACTAAACGAAGAACTCGAATCCGCGAAATCAGGCATTGAAAAGTCCCTGCTGGATAAAACCTCAATAAACGAGTACCTGGAACGCGAGCTTCAAACCGCGAACGATCGGATTTCCCGCCTGGAATTAACCGGTTCCGAACTGTCTAAGACCATCGAAACCAGAACCGAGGAGCTTCAGTCGGTTCACGACGAACTTACTCAAACCCGGCAGTCCCGTAAAGAATTTCAGGAAGCCTTGGATCGGCTTTCCGCGAAACATGAAAATACGGTTCTGGATGCCGAAAACGAGCGCAACACACTGTTAAACAAGATAAGGGACTTGGAACAGTCGCTGACAGAATCCGGCGATGAGTTACAGGAAGCGATAAAAACCGGGCAGACTTCGGAAGCCGATTATTCCTCGGCCATCGAAACAGTCACTGCGCTCAAGCAAGACAATGCGGAAATGGAGGCTAAAATTGCGGGCCTGACGGACAATATTCGGCAGAAAGACCGGGATTTCGAGGCCCTTCGAGAAACGCTCGCCCAAACCCAACGATCCGAGGCGGAATCGCGTCAGAAACTGGATGAATTATCGCAGCAGTACGAGCAAACCGTTCTGCTGGCCGAAAATGTAAAATCGGACGACCAGGAACGCATGGAAGCGCTCGAACGCATGCTGATCCAGTCGACCGCGGATCTTGAAGAAACCCACCGGGGCATGAGTCTCTTACGTGACGAACGCGATGATTTGGACCTTGGAAAGCAGGAACTGGAAGCGGAAAACGCGTCCTTTAAACAGGACCTCGAAAGCTTGGCTCAACTCCCTCAACAACTGATCGAATTGCAAAACGCTGCCGAGCAGCAACGGGAGGAGATGAAGCGCATCAAAGAGGCCCATGCCTGCGAAATTTCGGACGCGAACTTCCGCCACGCGGAACTCGAAGACGAAGTCGCCGCACTGCACGCGGAAAACTCGGAAATTCAAGAACGTATGGGCGAAAAAGCACGCGATCTCGCGGCCATGGAGGAGAAACTCTTTGCGATTCGCAAGGAAAACGCGGTTCTCAAACGCCGGCTTGAAGGTTTCAAGACCGGCCATTCGGACTTCGCGGAAAACGCTCATCAACCCGATGCATTGCAGTCGGAAATCCACAGACTCAAAAAACAGTGTCAGGCGGTAGTCGACGAAAAAGCCGAAGCACTGAACGAAGTCGCGAGCTTGCGCAAAGAAAATTCGGAAATTCAATCGCTCCTGCAGAAACTCACGCAGCAGTTTGAACAGAATGCGGTGGACGAAACGATCCATGCACTCAAGACCGAACTCGCGATGGTTCGCGAGCAGGCTGAAAACGATGTGAAAACGATCAAGGCCGACTTGGATCAATCGCAAAAAAGCGTCGACCGTCTCGAACAAGAACTGAAAGCCGAGCGGCAATGCGTTACCGAACTGCAGGAATCCAGCTTGTACCGCCTGTCATTGAATCCAGCGCTGACCGCGGTAGACCGGGATCTGTTCGATAGGGTCGAAGAAGACGAAAATCGGCAGAACAATCCGAAACAATCGGCAAAGACCGGGATCGGAAAAAGGATTGCCGACCGATTTAAGAAACGCTGACTATGAAACTGATCTGTGCTTTGGATGACTTGAACGAGGTCGATTGCCTGGAATTCGTGCTGTTCGAAAAAAACACCGAAACGAAGGGGTTCGTCGTAAAAGTCCGGAACCGCATCGTGGCCTACAAGAATCAGTGCCCGCATGCCGGAGTGCCCTTGAACTGGCAGGAAAATAAATTTCTGGATCTTGTAGGTTCGTATATCCAATGTACCCTGCACGGAGCCTTATTCCAAATTGAAAACGGGCGATGTATCTGGGGCCCGTGCAAGGGCCAATCGTTGAAACCAATCGCTACGTGGGTGGAGAACAACCGGCTCTATCACTGCGAAACGGAATAGGCGGTAGTGAACCGATTCGATTCCGAATTTATTTAATCTTGGCTTCCTTATACATCACGTGCTTGCGCACGACCGGATCGAATTTCTTGATTTCCATTTTTTCCGGCATGTTGCGTTTATTTTTTGTGGTTGTATAAAAGTGTCCCGTTCCGGCGCTGGAGACCAGTTTGATTTTGTCGCGCATCATAACACTCCGTTCTTAAATTTTTTCACCACGTTTCCGGATGTCGGCCAGGACTGAATCGATTCCCAATTTATCAATAATCCGCATCCCCTTACTCGAGACGCGCAGCCGGACCCAGCGGTTTTCGCTTTCAACCCAAAACCGGTGATGGTGAAGATTGGGATCGAAATGACGCTTGGTTTTATTATGGGCGTGCGAGATATTATACCCGGTTACCGGCCGCTTCCCGGTAACTTGACAAATTTTAGACATGATTCAACCCTTCGTCGGCATTCGTTTCTAATCGATGACTATACCATAATCTGCTGTCAAGGCAAATACTCGTGGCGTATCGAAAATCTGGCTGTCCGCGATTCATTCGCATCCACCCGGGCACCCCGGATACAAGGGGATTTGATACAATGATGCGATGCTGAAAATAGCTCTGACGGGGGGGATTGGCTGCGGGAAAACAATCGTCGCCGACCTTTTCAGACGAAAAGGAATTGAAATTATAGACGCCGATCAAATTGCCCGCCTACTGGTGGAGCCCGGCGAAGCAGGCTTGAAGGATGTTGTTCAACGCTTCGGCACCAATATGCTGGATTCGCGAGGACACCTGAACCGAGTCTTGCTGCGTAACGTCGTATTCAATTCGCACCAAGATCGGAAAGACCTTGAAGCAATTCTCCATCCGCTCGTTTACCGGCGCATCGAATCGGAAATCGGCCGAGTCAAGAGCCCCTATTGCATCGTTTGTATTCCCCTTCTGCTCGAAACGGGGCGTGCCGAACGATTTGATCGCATCCTTGTCATTGATTGTCCGGTGGAACTTCAATACGAGCGAGTCAGGGTAAGGGACCATCTCGATGACGATCAAATCGCCAGGATTCTCGCCAGCCAGGCGAGCCGCGAAGAAAAGTTGAGGGTGGCGGACGATGTGATTTTTAATGATGCGAGCTTGACATCGCTTGATAATCAGGTAGAAAAGCTGCACAATTTTTATTTAAAGTTCTCCAAAAGCACCGGTAGGTAAATTGAACGATCGTTTACTCGTTTTTGAATTCCCCCTTAGCGAGCGGATTCGCATTTTTCTGCGTCTGGAACAATTATTCCAGCAGGTCGACCATTTCATGGACGGCACGTGTGTGTGGGACAGCCGGGCGGTCATTACCATGCTTCTGGACGTCCTTACCATCTTCAGCCGCAACGACCTGAAATCGGAAATCCTCAAGGAACTTGACAGACATTCCAGCGTACTCGCGAGGATCGCCCGAAGTCACGGAGTCGATCAGGAAAAACTGGAACTCCTTCGGGATGAACTGGATCAAATCAGCCGGGAGCTTTATGCCACGAACGGCAAGATCGGCCTCAGCCTGATGGAGAACGAGCTGTTCAAGAGCATTTCGCAAAGGAGTTCGATTCCCGGAGGCACCTGCGCATTCGATCTCCCCGAATATCATTTCTGGCTCGAGCAGGACGAACAACGACGCCACCAGGATCTGCTCGAATGGACACGGCCTTTCATGACCATTCGCAAGGCAATCGACCTGATCCTGCGCTTCATCCGCCAGAGTTCGGTTCCTACCCAGGAAATCGCCAATTCCGGATTCTTTCAACAATCGCTGGATCGCAGCCTGCCCTATCAAATGCTGTGCGTGTCGATCATGGCCTCGATGCCTTATTTCGCCGAAATCAGCGGTGGAAAGCACCGTTTCACGGTCCGTTTCATGACGGCGGACAAAAACGAACGGCCCGCGCAAACCACTAACGACATCCAATTCCTGCTGACTCGATGCATTTTCTGAACGCCGGCAAGGCCGGTCCTCGGGTCAAATGTCCGCGCTGCGGCAAAACGGTATACTGGGACCCTTCCTTTCCGTTCCGGCCCTTTTGCAGTGAGCGATGCAAATTGATCGATCTTGGCGACTGGGCCAATGAACAGCACGTCATTACGGGAGAACCGCTTGAATCCGGCAGTCCCGAGGATCTTTGGAGCATTTCGGACTCCGAACCCTGAACGCAGATCAAACCCGGAAGACCTTGCCCGCCCTTCGGCTCATTGTGCAAAGGCACTGATCCCGGCTATACCCTGTGCTCCGTGAGAGCGCGCCAGGCCCAGATCGCTCGGTGTCAACCCGCCCAAAGCATAAACTGGTATTTTGATCCGGTCCACCCAGGATGCAAACCGTTCCCACTCCAAGGGTTCGAGATCCGGATGGGAACTGGTCGCCTGGACCGGAGATAAGAACGCATAATCCAAGCCTATTTGCTGGGCGTGCAGCAAATCTTTCAAATTATGGCACGATGCACCGACCCAATAGTCGGTTGTCAACGGCCGGGTACTCAGTTGCCACAAGAAACGGCTGCTCAAATGCACTCCTGCGCCGCCGACCCGCTCGACGATTCCCGGCTCACCGTTCAACACCACCTGGATGCCGCGACTCGCCGCCATCTCACACAGTGGCCTGACCGCATTGGCAAAATGCGCGGCCGAAGCCTGCTTGCACCTGATCTGCAGGTTGGTCACACCGTGAGCGACCCATTCCCGGAAGCGTCTTGCGAGACGCCCGGCATCCGCCGAATCTTCGTTCAGTATCGGCCAGATCGCGGGAAGCCGGATCGCCGAAATGATCGGCAGATTGGCTTCCGGAAATGCGAATCGGCATAAATCACGCGCATCCACCCAGCGGGTCTCCTGTCCCTCCCGCCCAAGCGCCTGTCCCGAAAAGTCTTCGACTCGGAACACATGGAGCACCACGGACAAATCCGGGTAGCGATGGCGAATCCGGATCAAGGGCCATGCGCGTCCGGCCTCGATGCCGAGTTCCTCTCCGAGTTCGCGGCGAAGCGCGGTCAACACGGGTTCTCCGGGCTTAATCTTCCCGCCCGGGAACTCCCACATCCCGCCTTGATGAGCCGATTCAAGGCGCCTTGCTATAAGAATCCTTCCCGATGAATCGGCGACAACGCCGACTGCCACTTGAATTCGTTTCATCTGAAATCGGGTCGGTCAATAAAAAAATAGCATTACCCGGATCTTGGCTCGGATTTAATGTCCGGCGGATCGTGACAGATAACTCCGGCTCCGGGCGCTGACCTTGCGCAGCGATGCCAACAGATCCGTTCCGGCCAAGGGGCGGCTCAGATAATAGCCTTGCGCCAAATCACAGTCCCTGTGGCGCAGAAATTCCAGTTGCTCCCGGGTCTCGACACCTTCCGCGACAATTTCCAGCCCCAGCTTGTGCGCCAAGGAAATACTGGCTTCCACGATCGCCGCATCCCCGTGGTCCCTGCCGATATCGCCCACGAAGGTCTTGTC
This sequence comes from Methylococcaceae bacterium, assembly GCA_022616595.1. Taxonomy (GTDB): domain Bacteria; phylum Pseudomonadota; class Gammaproteobacteria; order Methylococcales; family UBA1147; genus UBA1147. The sequence continues at coordinate 7,999 of JAKEEL010000059.1, read as the reverse complement.
GATCTTCAATACATTCAAAGGAAAGCGTTTGAGATAAGCCAGCGAGGAGTATCCGGTGCCGAAATCGTCGACCGCGGTGCGCACTCCCAGAACACGAAGCGCTTGAAGTACCTCGGCGGCATTGACCGGATCCTGCATGACGACGTTTTCGGTAATTTCGAGTTCCAGACTTTGCGCAGGCATCCGTTCATCCTGCAGGGCTCTGCGAACTTTGTCGAGCAAATCCTCATCATTGAACTGGGCCGCGGAGACGTTGATGGCGATGCGGTGGTCCTGGAATCCAGCCTCACGTAAATCGCGGTGCTGTATGCAAGCCTGCCGCAGCACCCATTCTCCGATCGAAGTGATTAAACCCGAGTTTTCCAGCAAGGACACGAAGTCCACCGGTGACACGAGTCCGCGCAGCGGATGCCGCCAGCGGATCAATCCCTCGACCCCGGCGAGTTGGCCGCTGTGCAAATCCACCTGGGGTTGATAATGCAAAAGAAATTCGTTGCGCTCCAAGGCCCGCCTCAGATCGGCTTCCAGGGCCAGGAATTCGTGACCGCGTGCATTCATGTCCGGCGCATAGAAGCGGTATTGGCCGGAACCCGATGATTTGGCCTGGTACATGGCGGTATCGGCATGGCGCAACAAATCGTCCACACGATCCCCATCATGCGGGTACAGGGCGATCCCGGTGCTGAAGGTCACATAGACTTCCTGAGTCCCGATAATGACCGGCCGCTCGAAGGCCGAGCCGAGTTTGCGCAGCACGGCAGTCACGTTTTCGGCGCTGGCAAGGTCTTCCACCAGAATCGTGAACTCGTCTCCGCCGTGACGCGCGACCGTATCATTCGGCCTCAGGCAGCTCCTGAGCCGCCGGGCGACTTGTTGCAACAGGCTGTCCCCGGCCGCATGGCCGAGCGTGTCGTTGACCCGTTTGAAGTTGTTCAGATCCAGGAACAGCACGGCCACGCAACTGGCGCGCCGCCGTGCGCGCTCCAGAGCCGACTGGAAGCGGTCGATCAACAAGTATCGGTTCGGCAAATCGGTCAGGCCGTCGTGAGTAGCCTTGTATTGGATGCTGGCTTCGAAATGTTTTCGTTCCGAGATATCCCGCGCGATGGTCGAAAAATATCCGATTTCTCCATTGGCGCCGGGATGCGCCAACAACACCAAAGAAACCGGCACATTGCTGCCATTGGCGGTCATCAGGACGGTTTCACCGGTCCACACGTCATCCGGCTGTTCCGCGGACAGGATATCGGCAACCAAGTGCCGGACCACCGGTTCCGGGAACATATCGTTCAAGCCGCGTCCTTCGATATTTTCGTCGGGCTTCAATCCGAGCAGCCGGCGTCCGGCTCGGTTCAGATAGCGCAGGTATCCGCGCGGTTCGAGGATCGCAACCATATCCGGAGTGGCTTCCAGCACCGCGGCCAATCGACTGCGCGCCTCTTCGGCGTGCACACGGGCCGTGATATCCCTGCCGGTCGAAACATAATGCGTGATCCGCCCCTGTTCGTCCTTCAAGGGAGTGATGACCTTTTCCTCGTAAAACATCTCGCCGTTCTTGCGCCGGTTGATCAGTGTCCCCGTGAAAACCTCACCGCGGCGGATGGTTTTCCATAACCGTTCATAATATTCGTTATCGTAAAGACCTGAACGCAGCACGGCCGGCGTCGCCCCTTTCACCTCCTTCGCAGAATAGCCGGTAAGCTTTTCGAAGGCCGGATTGACATATTCGATGCAACCTGAGGGATCCGTGATAAACACGCTGTCGGCCGCCTGTTTCACAACCAGGGACAATTTGCGCAGCATCTGTTCGGCCTGACGCCGTTCCCGGCGCGCGCGAACATCGCGCAGCTCGCGATCCACGGTCGGTGCGAGACGATGCATTTGGCCTTTCAAGACGAAGTCCTGCGCACCGGATTTCAAGGATCGAACCGCGAGGTCCTCGCCGATCGTGCCGGATACGAAAATGAACGGAACCTCGGGATCGTGCCGGCGTACGATTTCCAATACCCGGACGCCGTTCAATCCCGGCATCGAATAATTCGAAAAAATAATGTCCCGCGGTTGTTTAAGCGCCGCGATCAGATCCGCTTCGGAGTCGACCTGCTGCCAATCCAGCGTATATCCTTCCAAGCGTAGATAATCGACCAGCAACAGGGCATCGTCGTCGGCATCCTCGACGATCAGGACATGCAGCGGCGATGGTTGGGTTCGTATCATTGGCCAGGGATCGATAGGCTGTGCAAGCGCCGAGCAGTTCGCCAAATGAATAGTTTCCTTATTTTAGAGCAAGATTACAAGGTCGGATTACCTTGATTTCCGGTGTGATCTTCAGTGCCCTCGATTCTTTTATGAACAATTACATCGGACTCGACCCAAATTCGAGACATCATAGCCGCCCAGTTCTTCGGCTTTTTCCTGGAATTGACCTTGGCGGGTGAAATCCAAAAGGCGCTGGAAGGGTTCATCGAAATAATGGCGATGATGGATGACCAGATCTAAAAATTCATGGACCAGAGGAATGAAACCCAGCCCGAATTGTTTGGCGACCGCCTCGATCGCGACCCCTGCGTCAGCTTTGCCGTTGGCGACCGCCGCACCGACATCGATTTCGCTGCGCGCCGGCCGGGCTAAAAAGGTCAATTTGTCTTTGCCAATTTGGTCACGAAGCAACAAGGTATCCAGCAGGATCGAACTGCCGGCGCCGGATTACCGCTCGATGATCTTGATTTTCCGGTTCGTCAAGTCGCTGATTTTTTGAATTTCCCAAGGATTGCCGGCGGCCACCAGCAGGCCCTGCTGCCGGCGTGCCCATTCGATCAGAACCACCGGTTGCTTGTCGAGTTTCCCGCGGACGATCGGGATATTGTATTCACCGCTATCCGGATCGAGAATATGCAGGCCGCAAACCATCGCGTCTTCGTTGATGAAGCGTGCGAGTCCTTCCGAACTGCCCGTCGTTTGTATCGCAAAGGGGAAACGAATCTCCCGCATGGTCCATTCGAGCAGCAGGTCGTGACTTCCGGCCAACACCGGAGGGAGCGTCTTTTCGGAAAAACTTTCCTGCCGCATTTCGCTGTTCTGTTCCAACCAAAGGTCGATTTGAAAACGCGGGAACAGCCATTTTCCCGTGACCCGAGTGCAGGGAATACGCTTTTGCGCGAGCAGGTCATAGACTTTTCGTTCCTTGATCCGCAAATATTCGGCAACTTCCTGGACCGTCATCAAATCCTGCAAGATCTTCCCCCTCGGGTGAATTTGGCTGAATCATTATCAGACAATTCACGAGGGAATGGAATAAAACGGAGTGCGGGCCGGGCATGGCCCGAACTGGTGTCGCGCTTCTCGAAGGCGCGCCCGATGGCGAGCGGGACGCATTCAGGGCCGGGAGGTTAGTCTGTGATTACTTTTTTTTATCTTAATCCGTTTCCTTTTTCCGGACCGACAAATTCCACACCGCCTGTGCCACGATATCCATCAATTCCGATCCTCCTTGCTGCAGATAACTGACAATTTCATCTCGCATGCGCGGTTCCCAGAATTTTTGCATGTGCTGTTCTATCCCCGCGCATGACCTTTCTGACCGGAGAAATCCGGCGTTCGGCGTTGGTGAAGGTTCCGTTCTTTTCCAGAAAGGACGAACCGGGCAGGAAGACATGCGCGAACTTGGCCGTTTCGTTCAGGAACAGGTCCTGTACGATAATGCATTCCATTTCCCCGAGGGCCTTGTGCACATGCTGAATATCGGGATCGGACTGGGCGATATCTTCACCCTGAACGTACAAACCTTTAAAACTGCCGTCGATGGCGGCCGCGAACATATTCGGAATACGCAAACCGGGTTCGGATTGCAGGGTCACGCCCCAGGCCGATTCGAATAATAAACGGGTTTGCTCGTCGGAAACATGACGGTATCCGACGAATTCATGCGGGAACGAACCCATGTCGCAGGAGCCCTGCACGTTGTTCTGACCGCGCAAGGGATTCACGCCGACCCCCTCGCGACCGATATTACCGGTGGCCATCGCGAGGTTCGCGATCGCAATCACGGTCGTGGAGCCCTGACTGTGCTCGGTGACTCCCAGGCCATAGTAGATCGCGCTGTTGCCGCCGGTTGCGTACAGGCGCGCGGCGGAGCGCAATGTTTCGGCAGGGATACCGCTCGCCTCGGCCACGGCTTCCGGCGAGTTTTCGGGTTTGACGATAAAGGTTTTCCATTTCGCAAAGGATTCCGTGTCGCAGCGTTTCGCGACGAAGCGTTCGTCGGTCAACCCCTCGGTCACGACCACATGAGCCAGGGCATTGGCGACGGCGACATTGGTTCCGGGCCGCAGTTTCAGATGAAAATCCGCCTGGATGTGCGGCGTCCGGACCAGATCGATATTGCGCGGATCGACGACGATCAGCTTCGCGCCCTCGCGCAGGCGGCGTTTCATCATCGACGCGAATACCGGGTGACCGTCGGTCGGAAACGCGGCGCCGCCGCGTCCGCGGAGCCCCGAATCGATGACCTGCTGCACAATTTCCTGCCGGCTCATTGCGAGCGCATTGCGCAGGCCCCGGTAACCGTCATGGGCCAGATAATCATCGAGCGAAACGGGATCGGTAATGCCGACCCGGGCGAAAGTCAGGCGATGTTGATCCTTGAAATAAGGCAAAGCTTCAAGATCACCGAGATATAAAGGGTGCTGTTTACCCTCCATCAATCCGGCGTCGATCAACGAGGCCAGGTCCTTGGCCTGCACCGGGCCGTAGGCGATTCTGCCCCGATCGGTTTGGACTTCGACCAAAGGCTCGAGCCAGAATAAACCGCGCGAACCGGTGCGTACGATTTCAATTTGCAGCCCTCTGGCATCGGCGCTCTGGCGCAAGACCGCGGCAACCCTGTCCGCGCCGAGCGAGACTGCAGTCGAATCCCGCGAAATAAAAACTCTGGTCATCTCAGGCCACCCCGGCAGGCGGTCAGTATTTCGTCGAAGCTCTCCTTCGTAAACACTCCGCCGCCTGAAAACCGGTGGAGTATTCGCTTCCGCTTCAGTCTTTCAGTCCCGCATAGCGGAAACCAGCAAGGAGTTGAAATAGTGAGTAGCGAAAGCCTTTCTCCGGAAGATGCCAGGGGAGATGCACCGCAATCGCCTGGATCGACCCCGAGAAACGCTTGCACTTTCACATCATGCGTTTGATCATGAACAAGGACAGAACGAAGAACAGGGTTCCGGGCAACATGGCCGCGATCATCGGATCGAAGCTGTAAACCAGGCCCAGATGTCCGACCATCCGATCGAACAAGATAAACAGCAAACCGATCACCACGCCGACCATCATGCGCTGCCCCATGGTCACCGATCGGCTCACATTCAGTACGAACGGCACGGCAACCAGCAGCATCACCAGCGTGATCAACGGATCGATCGCGCGTTGCCAGAAGGCCAATTCAAACTTGTGCGACTGCTGTCCGTTTTCCTTCAGGAACCGGATATAACGGTCGAGCCCCATGATCGACAGATTGCCGGGATTCACGACCACCACGCTCAAGAGTTCCGGATTGATTACGGATTCCCATACATTCCGCGGACTCCTTTCAACCGTCACGCGGCTCGCATCGATCCGGGTGTTCAATACCTGACTCAAAAGCCAGCGCTTTTCCGAATCCAGATAATCGGCATTCTCGGCATGTTGAATCGATTCGAGCCCCTTCTCGAAATCGAATTTGTAAATCGTGATGTCCCCGAGTTTGGTTCGATCCTCGATGCGCCGGATATTGATAAAGGAGCGGCCGTCCCGAGTCCAGAATCCGTAAATCGACCAGAAAGCGACTCGATTGTCTTTAATGGTCGCTTTGAATTCCCGGGCCATCCGGTTCGCCGCGGGCGCAACCAGTTCACCGTTTATGATCGAAAAGATCGCGAGCACCAACCCCGCACGCAGCACCGCCCAAATGATTCTGGTCACGGAAACTCCGGCACTGCGCATCGCAACCAGTTCCCGATTATTCGCCATCGATCCGAGCGCGAACATGGTTCCGATCAGGGCGGCCGAGGGAAACAGATCGTACAATACGCTTGGCGAAGTCAATAAAACATACTTGGCAACCGCCCAAAAATCGTATCCGCCCTGACCGATGGAACGCAGCTCGTCGGCAAAAGTGAAAAAATTTACGAGTGTAACCAGGATAACCAGCGAGACCACGGTACCCTTGAAAATTTCCGTCGCGATATATCTGTTCAGGGTGTTCACAATCGCTCCAGGCCAGCCTTAGGCAACAGCGGAATTAAAATGGTCATCGAAGATTCCGGTAACCGGCTATCCTTCAGCGAGCCGTACCGGACCGGTCGCCGAATGTCGCGAGTCGACGCGATTGCCCGCTCAGAACTATGCCGCACCAGCGAAACCCGAGATTGCGGATCGTGAGGATCAGACCGACGCCCAACATCGCCGCATATACCCACCAATACCCCATCTGGAGCGGGACGGTCTCTTTGATCAACCAACTCTGCGCGATGCTCAAAAGATTCTTGTATAGAAGGTAAACCAGAAATGCGAGCAGAATATTTCCGTAGACCCCGCTCCGGGGAGCCGCCGCCGAAAGGGGTACCGCAAGGATCGCGAGAACGATCATACCGATCGGGATCGACAATCGCTTGTGCAATTCGGTCACCTCCTGCGGATCGGACGAAAGCCAGAGGTCCCCGCTCGGCATCGCGTCCCGGGTCATCTCCAAGGCACTGTTGCTCGTCTCGCCGACCGCGACCGCATATTCCTCGAATTCAGTAATTTCGTAATCCGCCTTACCCTGTTCACCCCGATAGCGCTGGCCGTCGACCAGCACGATGAAACGCACGTCATCGACAATCCGCACAAAACCCTTGCGCGACATCACGATACTCAATTTGTTATCCTTGCGCTCCTGGACAAAGATATTTTTCATCTGATGGTCCGGTGAAATCTTTTCCGCGTAGAACACGATATCGCCGCGGCTGTATTCATTGAAACGCCCCTCGACCAGCAAGCGGACATCGGCATTCTCTTTTTCATTCAAGAGCACCATCGCAGTCTGCTTCATCGCCCACGGATTCAATTCGAGCGACATCAGGCTACCGATCAAGGCCAAGGGTACGACGAGTCCTAAAATATATTTGTACAAGGCCAGGAATCCGACTCCGCCGGAACCCAGCGCCGACATTTCATTGTCACGATACATCCTGCCGAACACGATCAGGACCGCGGCGAACAGAGCCGAAGGCAGTAGTTGCACCGCAACGTCGATGAATTTGAATCCGAACAGCAAGAAGATGGTTTCATTTGAAATCTGGCCATCGAAAGCCTGGCTCAGTAACTGAGCAAATTGTTTGCTCATCAAAATCAACAGCAGAACCGTCAGGACCGCAAGAAAAGTCCTGGCCAGATCGAAGGAGATCAAACGGGCCAGGACTGTAAAAAGAACCGGGGACCGCCTCGGCAAATTCCGGGCATCGTAAGTAGTCATGTCAATTAATATTCTTTAAGGCTGGGAATCCGTAGCCGAATAAACCGGACAAATCACGTGCTACAAACCCTGACAGTTTATTTGTTCTCTACAGCATTTCCACGACGACATAGACATAAGGGTGATCCTCGCCATCATAGGACCCTGCTCAGCCGGTCGTCAATTTTTCAGCGTTGGGATCGCTTACTGTATTCCAAGTCCCGGTTTTCAAATTTAAGACGCAGTTTTGCCTGAAAATACTGTCGTAACCATTCATCGGCCTCCTGGGTCTCGAAATCCGTCTGTTCGGCAAGCCCAATGCCTGTGACAACGTGGCTTTTGATGCGGCGCCATGTTGTTTGAGGTAACGCAGACAGCGCAGCGCGGCGTTGTCCAGGCCATTGAAGTCTATGCCTTGCGCCTCGTAAAATGCAGGGATATTTTCGCGGGTGATTAAACCAGCCAATTCACGTAGCGATGGAGTGTTGTCAACTCGCCCAACAAGCGCTTGATGAAAGAAATGCGGTCGCAGCACTT
>JAKEEL010000058.1 GCA_022616595.1 Methylococcaceae bacterium | reverse complement strand
CTCGGCTTCCGTCGCCTGCTGCCCGGGCCGGGCGTCCATTTACACCGGCCAGTACCCCTCGCTGCACGGGGTCACCCAGACCACCGGAGCGGCCAAGGACGCCTTCGACCCCGACGTCTTCTGGCTTGACACCAACAGCGTGCCGACTTTTGGCGATTACTTCCGCACGGCGGGATACCGCACATTCTGGAGAGGCAAATGGCACGCTTCCGATGCCGACATGCTGTTCGACCCCCAATCTGTTTCAGCAGACGGTGAACGACAACCTCGCGACCAAACCGAGCGCCCAAGCGAGCTACCAGGCTAGCTACGCCAAATGGCTGGAGCCGATCCTTGACTTGGATCCGTACTACCGCTACTACTATCAACTCCACAAGAACGTGGACGAACAGATGTGGACAGTGCTCCAAGCCCTCCTGAAATCGCGGTTCAAAGACGACACCATCGTGATCTTCACTTCCGATCACGGCGATCTGCTTGGATCGCACTTCGGAATGCATCAGAAATGGTACACCGCCTACGAGGAGGCGATCCGGGTACCGCTGATCATCTGGAACAAGAAGCTCATCCCGGAACCCGGCAAGGTCGACAGCCTGACCAGCCACATCGATTTCGTGCCGACGCTGCTCGGACTCGCCGGCATCGATCCGGAGCCGATCCGCGAGAAACTCGCGCTGGACCACAGCGACGCCCTCCCCTTCGTGGGCCGGGACCTGAGCCCGCTGATATTGGCCAAGGTCGACCCCGACACAGTCGACGAACCGCTTTACTTCATGACCGACGACGATCCGAGCCGGGGTCTCAACCAGAACAACTGGACCGGGATCGCGGTCAACTCGGTCATCCAGCCGAACCACCTCGAGACCGTGATCGCGCGGCTCGACGACGGCAAGGTGTGGAAGTACACCCGCTACTTCGACAATCCCCAGTTTTGGAGCAATCCCGGCACGCCGGGGGCGAGCGGGGTCGAAGACGTGGTTCTGGAGCAGAAAGCGCCGACCCCGCCAGCCCCCGGCTGCGGGAATCCTACCTACGGGCCTGCTGATATTCTGTGCCGGATCACCGTGAAGTCCACGCCGCAACCCGACGAATTCGAGATGTACAATGTCAGCGACGATCCAATGGAGCTTACCAACCTTTACAGCGCCACGAATCCGCTGCCGGAACAAATCGTGCTGGCTCAACTTCTTGAGCAGCAATGCGCAGAAAAGCGGCTGATCCCGCAAAGCGGCACCGTACCCGGCCAACCGGCCTGCGATCAGTCGACCGGGTGTAGTCCGTAGCGCCGCCACCTGTAGCACCGGAGCCGCGGCGCCATTGGAATTTTGATGCAGACAAACCTCCAGACAGGCCCGAAGGGTGCTTGGCCGATCATAACGATGGATCACAATCCCACGCCCGGTCCGGCGTGCAAATTCGTGAACAGATTTTAGTGTCGGGGAGGGTTTTCCTCTGGCGGAACCCGTCCATGGTTCCGCCATACACGGGCTACAACAACTTCACCAGAGTCGCCATGACTCCCACAGCCACTACGAGCATCGCTCCCAGTTTGATGGTCAGGCGGTATTCGAGTTCCCTGATATCACGGGTCAGGTCGGAACGGAGCTGTTCGATCTTGAGATCAAGCCGTTTAATCTCGTTGTGCAGAGCGACCTCAAGCTCCTTGATATCCCTTTTCAGAGCGGCTTCACTCTCCTTGATATCCCTTTTCAGAGCAGCCTCAAGCTCCTTGATATCTCTTTGCAGAGCGGCTTCCAGCTCCTTCAGATCGCGTTTGGCGGCAAGGTTTTCTTCAATGAATTCAGCCTCGGCGGCGGCCAGCGCCTCGGCCTGCTGCTCGGTGAATCCGGCCTCCTTGAGACGTTTGGCGAACTTCAGGGTATCAAAAGCGATGGCGGTCATGACGTGCAAAACCCTCGGGGCGGATCCTTCGAAGCATAGCGAAATCCATGCGCGGGGTCAAAAATAACAGGAGACATTACACGCAGTTTCAGCCGTCGCTGGCGTTGGAATGCGCCTGTAGGTTCAAGATAACACCGCAGGGTGATCCGGCAGGTCTTTTTTGTATTGAAATAAGGATTCTAGCGGAAGGCCTCTATCAGGCGATCCAATCCGAGTGCCCGGAAATGTTCACCGGGCTTCGTCCGGTCTAAACAGGCCAATTTGGGCTTGAGCCCCGGCTATTTTTGCTTTCTTGCCTGCTGGGCCGCTTCGTAGGCTTTCGTTTGTTCCGCTGTAGCTTCTTTCTGGTATTTCTCCTTCCATTCATCATAAGGCATCCCATAGACAATCTCGCGTGCCTTAGCGTAGTCGATCTCGAACCCCCGTTCCTGTGCTGCCGCCTGATACCATTTCGACAGGCAGTTCCTGCAGAAATCGGCGAGAATCATCAGATCCATGTTCTGAACTTCCGGGTGCGTTTGAAAATGGCGGACCAAGCGTCGAAATACCGCAGCTTCGATCTCCACTTCGGTTTGTTTATCCAAAATCTTTACCTCCGAAAGCAATTCATGCGACGCAATCAATGTGTGGAATTTTATTGTGCCATGACTAAAGATCAACCCAGGCTGAATTTGTTGTTCGGTAACTCGTTCGACGCACCCGCCTACGTTGAAATTTTAACCTAATCGCTTGACATTGACATACCAAACTTTTAGCGTGGTCGATAAGCGGCTCGAGCCGGAATTCGATCCTTCGCCTCAATGCGGCGGATGTCATAACTACACTCGGGGATACAAAATGAGGATAATGGTCGTTCTTGGATTTGCATTGGTGATGGTCACGGCCTGCAAGGCGCCGGACGCCCCTCCGGAATACAAATATCAGAGTACGAAAATGGATCTTCCCTATACGGATTGGCAGGAAGATCAAGAATCCGCAGGAAAAAAAGCCGCCCGGGAAGTCAATTATTACGCTACGGATGCCTGTCATAGAATGGGTTACGGTTGGTCGCTCGACAAGATCGAAAATCCCGGCGAAATGAATTGTGAAGAAACGGACGAAGGGTATCGCTGCCGCACGAAGCAGGTAGCCTTCGTCTGCCGCCAATTGGATGACCGGTAATCACCTGAAATTCCGGCGAGGGCTACATTCATGGAGGATCAATCGGATCGGGAAAATCGATTTTACCGGATGGCGTTTCCCTATATAATGCTCCGACGTTCTGCTTGCGCTCGTCGCTCGAGCGAACTACGATTAATTGATAAGTCGAAAGTCCGTTCGCTGGGATTCGCCGATTCATGCACGTTCAAAAGTCATCCGCTTATTCAGCAGGCCTGAGCGCGCCATACCGCAACGGCACAGCGGGCGCCGGCCGGCGGCCGGACCGAAAGGGCCCGGAATCCCTACAACCGCACAACCCGATCGACAGCCTTTCCCCGGCCTCGCGGACGGCCTTGGAATCGGGCGGGGCCGGATTGCGACCTATTGAAACCCGATCGCTCGACGAGCGGCGGCTGATTGAAAGCAATCCGAAACTCGATCGCAGAGCCCGGACCGCAATCGCTACGTATGAATCCCTTCAATATCAGACAGAAGCGGACGAACGGGAATCGGTTTCGAGATTGCTGGGCATCGACCTATACGTCTGATTTCCTTAAGCCGTCCAAGGGTAATTATTCGATCAGCGATTCATGAAGCTTCTTTTTGATTTTTTTCCTATTTTGCTGTTTTTCTTCGCTTACAAATTCTTTGGAATATTTGTCGCGACCGGGGTTGCCATATCCGCGACAATGGGTCAAGTCGCTGTGGCCTGGTTCAGGACCCGCACGATCGAAAAAATGCAGCTCGTGACCCTCGCGATGATCATTGTGTTCGGAGGCGCCACCCTGTTTTTTAAGGACGAAACGTTCATCAAATGGAAACCGACCGTAATCAATTGGATATTCGGCTTGGCATTCCTGGTCAGCCAGTTTGTCGGCAAGCGTCCGATCGTCGAGCGGTTGATGGGTGGAAGCATTAACTTTCCTTCGATGATCTGGCGTCGATTGAATATGATGTGGGCCTTGTTTTTTATCGCGCTCGGCGGCGCCAATCTGTTCGTGATCTACAGCTTCGACACCAACACCTGGGTTAATTTCAAGTTGTTTGGAATGTTCGGCTTGATGCTGTTGTTTGTCTTCATTCAGGCCATTTATCTGTCCCGCCATATGAGCCCGAATCCCGAAACCGAATCAGAGGACTAAGCGGTGTACTACGCAATTATCTGCGAGGATACGGAACAAAGCCTGGACGCGAGAAAGGCGGCACGCCCCGCGCATATTAAACGCTTGGAGACGCTTCAGGACCAAGGCCGATTGCTGATAGCCGGGCCGCATCCGAAGATCGATTCGGAAGACCCGGGAGAATCCGGATTTTCAGGAAGCTTGATTGTCGCTGAATTCGACAGTCTGGAACACGCCCGCTCCTGGGCGGACCAGGACCCTTACCAGGCCGCCGGCGTTTACGCTCGGGTCACGATTAAACCCTTTAAAAAGGTTTTTCCACAGTGACCCGGCTTGAAAAGATCAAGTCCCGCATCGACTCGGCTCTGGCTCCGGAGCGCCTCGAGGTCATCGACGACAGCGAGTCCCATGCCGGTCATGCGGGTGTCCGGGAACAGGGCGGCGGTCACTTTCTTGCCACTATTGTTTCGACGCTGTTTGAAGGTAAGAGCCTGATTCAACGACACCAATTGGTTTACCAAGCGCTTGGCGACCTGATGCAATCGGATATTCACGCCTTTAGCATCAAGGCCTATACTCCCAATGAAATAAAAGGAAAATAATCCAATGGTCAAAAACTTGCTGGCAGTGATCGCGGTCATCCCGGTGCTATTTCTAACAGCGTGCAATCCGAGCGATTCCACTCAGCCGGCCGGCACGAACGCCGAATCGGCCGCGGCGCCTGAAGAAGGCGAAGTGGTTGCAATGGTCAATGGACAACCGATTACCGAACAAACGCTCAACATGATCTCCGAAGCCAACAGGAGCGCGAATATCCCGCGCGAAAAGCTGATCGACGATCTGATCAAGCACGAACTGCTCTACCAGGAAGCGGTCCGCAAGAATCTCGAGACCAATGAGGACGTTGCCCAGCGGATCCGTTTCATCCAGCGCTCGATCCTGTCACAGGCCGCGATGCAGGATTTCATCGCCAATACACCGATCAGCGATGCTGAAATCCAGAAAGAATACCAGCAAACCTTCGGGAGCCCCGGCCAGGAAGAATTCAAAGCCCGGCACATTCTGACCGAAACCGAGGAAAAAGCGAAGGAAATCATCCAAAAATTAAAAGCGGGCGGCAAATTCGAAGAACTGGCCAAGGAATATTCAACCGGCCCGGTCGGGCCCAAGGGAGGCGACTTGGGATGGTTCAGCGCCCAGCAGATGGTCGCGCCCTTTTCCGAAGCGGTCGTGGCGCTCAAGAACGGCGAATACACCCAACAGCCCGTGCACACGCAATTTGGTTGGCATGTCATTCTGCGCGAAGATTCGAGAGCCAAGACCCCTCCTCCCTTGGACTCGATGAAAGCCAATATACAGGCTCAACTGCAGCGCAAAGCGATTGAAAATCACCTGGAAAGCCTGAGGGCCAACGCCAAGATCGAAATCATACCGCCTAAGCCTGCGGAACCGGTGATACCACCGGCCGCTGTTCCGGCTCCGCCGGCATCGCCATCACCGGAATCAGGCAGGACCAACGAGCAATCATCGGCCGCTGAAGAAAAACCTTCCGAACCGCCGTCCCTTCAAGAGGCGGCCGGAGGTGTCGACAAATCCGCCACTCCGGAAAACCAAGCTCCCGCGACATCTCCGAAAGAATCCCAACCGGCAACCGAATAAGTGGAATAATCAGGCCCTGCCAGCCATCCGAAATAAAATGATGACTGGCAGTCTTCGGTATGCCCTGAATTCCAAGGTTGTCAGATCTATTGTCCCGAGACCAACTTAGGAGCAAACCCTGACGGATGATGTCCGCGGACCGTTTGATTCGATATGGTAATGGGAAAGAATTCCTCGGGCTGCTTCGGCCCTTGATTCCATGACTGCGTTCCGTGCTGGCTCGGGTATCGCGTCCACCGTCTGGACGCTCGGCTTTGTCAGCCTGCTCATGGATCTCTCGTCGGAGATGATTCATAGTCTGCTTCCGGTTTTCTTGGCCACTTCGCTCGGCGCGAGTGCCTTTACGATTGGACTGATCGAGGGAGCCGCGGAAGCCACCGCACTGATCGTGAAAGTATTTTCGGGCGCACTGTCCGATTCTTGGGGCAAACGCAAGCCGCTCGCGCTGCTTGGATATGGGCTCGGCGCGGCCTCCAAGCCGCTGTTTGCGCTCGCGACGAGTCCTGGCCTCGTGCTTGCGGCCCGACTGATGGACCGGGTCGGCAAGGGCATTCGCGGCGCGCCCAGGGACGCATTCGTCGCGGATCTCGTCCCGCCCGGGTCGCGCGGCACGGCATTCGGCCTGCGGCAATCGCTGGATACAGTGGGCGCTTTCTTGGGGCCCCTGCTTGCCATGGGGCTGATGCTCGTGTGGAACAACGATTTCCGCGCCGTGTTCCAGGTGGCCATCGTCCCCGGTTTTCTCGCGGTGGCGCTGTTGTTCTTTGGCGTGCGGGAACCGGAAAAACGATTGAACGAAGGCTTCGCCAATCCATTCCGGAGCCGGCAGCTTGGCCGACTGTCGATGAATTACTGGCGGGTAGTGACGATCGGTTCCCTGTTCACGCTGGCTCGATTCAGCGAGGCCTTCCTGATCCTGCGCGCCCTGCAAAGCGGCCTTCCGATCGCCCTGGCACCACTGGTGTTGATGGGCATGAACCTTGTCTATGCGCTTGCCGCCTATCCCTTCGGCAAGCTCTCCGACACCATGAGCCACACCCGGCTGCTGGCCTTCGGACTTTCGGTTCTGATCGCCGCGGATATTACACTGGCCTGCGGCGGCCATTGGGCATGGATCTGGACGGGGATTGTGCTGTGGGGCCTGCATATGGGCATCACCCAGGGTCTACTGGCGACGATGGTGGCCGATACCGCGCCCGCGGATCTGCGCGGTACCGCCTATGGCTTCTTCAATCTGGTCAGCGGGATTGCCATGCTCGCGGCCAGCGGCTTGGCCGGCCTGTTATGGGATCGCTCCGGTGCGCCACTAACCTTCATCGCCGGAGCCGTATTCAGCGGGGTCGCATTGTTGGTAATTTCGTTCCCCGGAGCCAGTCCAAAGCCGCGGCAATGAAGTACCGAAATGCCTGGATGATCCCCTGCCGCCCTAACCCGATCCGGACGGCGTCTGCCGGGGGTTAAGTGCCATTCGGTTGTTCCCTTTGTTTTCTGGACTGGGAACCGACGAGCAGATCGTACCGCACAGTCTTTTTTATCCAAATCGAGGGGCTGGTGGTCAATGTGGCGGGGCACGAAAATTGTGTCACACCCTCCACCGCACGACTCAATGCAGCGTCTCGATGATGCTACAATTGCACACCCCGCCACAAGCGGGTTTGACTTTCGTGGCTTGGCTGATGATGAAGGTTTCGACCATCCGCAAACGGGACGCCGGTGCCGGGGTTCAAGGTTCGGAAAGGTATCCCTTCGAGGCCGGGTTTTGAATCTAAATTGAACGAGTAGTAGACCATCCATTCCAATCATGAATAGCCAACAATATCGAACAGAAAAAGACAGCATGGGCGAGTTGCGGGTTCCCGCGGACGCCTTGTACGCGGCCCAGACGCAGCGCGCGCTTGAAAATTTTCCGATCAGCGGACTGCCGATGCCGAAGGCCTTCATCCAGGCGGTCGCGACGATTAAAAAAGTCGCGGCGCAGGTCAATATGGACCTTGGAGTGCTGGATCGCAAAATCGGCGATGCCATCATCAGTGCAGCGCAACAGATTATCGATGGCCTGCATCTGGAACACTTTCCGATCGATGTGTTCCAGACCGGTTCGGGCACCAGCACCAATATGAACGCGAACGAGGTCATCGCGATGCTGGCCAACCGGGCGGAGGGTGTCGGCGTAAATCCGAACGATCATGTCAATATGGGGCAGAGCAGCAACGATGTGATCCCGACCGCGATCCACATCAGTTCGGCGCTCGAAGTCAATCGGCGGCTTTTGCCGGGGTTGACTCATTTGGCCGAAACCATCGAGGCGAAAGCCGAAAGTCTCAAACACGTGACCAAAACCGGCCGCACGCATTTGATGGATGCGATGCCGGTTCGGCTCGATCAGGAGCTCGGCGCATGGGCCTTGCAGATTCGCAACGGAATCGAGCGCATCAATGCTGCGATGCCTCGGGTTTATCGCCTCGCGCAGGGCGGGACCGCCGTGGGCACCGGCATCAATGCCCATCCCGAGTTCGCGTCCCGATTCGCTGACAAAATGAACGCTGAAACGGGTCTAAATTTCGTGCCGAATCGCTCGTTTTTTGAGAGCCTGAGCACCCAGGATGCGATAGTCGAGCTATCCGGCCAATTGAAGGTGGTCGCGGTCAGCCTGATGAAAATCGCGAATGACTTGCGCTGGATGAACAGCGGTCCGCTCGCTGGGCTCGGTGAAATCGAACTCCCCCCGCTGCAGCCCGGCAGCAGCATCATGCCGGGCAAAGTGAACCCTGTAATCGCCGAAGCCACGGCGATGGTTTCCGCACAGGTGATCGGAAACGACGCGACCATTACGATCGCCGGCCAGTCCGGGACTTTTCAGCTCAATGTGATGCTCCCGTTGATCGCGTACAACATTCTCCAGTCGATCGACTTACTCGCGAATACCGCGCGGGTTCTGGCCGACAAGTCCATCGCAGGCTTCGTGGTCCGCGAAGACAATCTTCAAGTCGCGCTGTCCCGCAATCCGATTCTGGTCACCGCCTTGAATCCGATCATCGGTTACATGAAGGCCGCGGAAATTGCGAAGACCGCCTATAAACAGGGTCGCCCGGTGGTCGACGTCGCGGCCGAGATGACCGATCTGTCCCGCGATGAACTGGAAAAGCTGTTGAACCCGGCGAAGCTCACCGAAGGTGGAATTCAAGATTGAAAGGCTCTGCTCGTGAAAATTTCCGCGTCCCAGTGCAAGCACGGGCTCATTTCCGGGTCAGTAAATTCGCGAAACGGGTTCACGAATTACGAATTATGGGGTCACCCGTTAGCCAGCCGGCGTCAATAGCCTATAAAATATCCTGCCCGGTGTAGCAAGGGGGTCAGATCGGATCGTCGAAGTTCGGACGGTTATTCCCGTCTAACCGCCAGGCGCGCGCCG
>JAKEEL010000057.1 GCA_022616595.1 Methylococcaceae bacterium | reverse complement strand
TTGTTATCTGCGATGAAGCACTTGGGTACGCAGGAGTGCTCAGCGCACAAGGCAAGGGTTTGGACCCGGTATTGATAATGATTGCGATTTAGCCTATAATTAACGCATTCAGACCACCTACAGGTAGACTCATTTGTACATCTGCATCTGCAACCGCGTCACCGACAGCCAGATCCGTGAATGTGTGGAGACTCACGGTGTCCGCACGGTCGGGCAATTGAGGAAGCGGCTCGGAACCTGCGCTCAATGCGGGAAATGCGCGCTCGCGACCAAACAGGTGCTGGACCGGTGTCTCCTCGAAAGACATTGCGTGAGCGCATCGCTTGATCTCGAATCGGCTGGCGCCTTGAACTATGGATAAGCAACACGCGTCGCGCTCTTTCACAGCGATCACCCGACTCCGGCCCGCTGAGCACAGTTGTGAATCAGGACAGCCTGTCTGTCAGCCCGGAAAAAAGGAAGCGTTCAAATTCATCGATACAGTTCCGACATTCACCCATCCAGTTTCGGCTTGAGCAGTCGGTTGACTTCACCCGGGCTGGCCTTGCCTTCGGTGGCTTTCATGACCTGACCAACAAAATAGCCGAGGAGTTTTTCCTTGCCGCTTCGATACTGTTCGAGCTGCTCGGGATGATCCGCTATGATCCGGTCGATAACCTTTTCGAGGGCGCTGGTATCGCTGATCTGCCGGAGCCCCTGCTCTTCGATGATCGAGCTTGCATCTCCCCCGGACTGCCACATGATTTCAAATATCTGCTTCGCGATTTTTCCGGAAATCGTGTCGTCTTCGATTTTCTGCAACAGGCCCGCGAGTCTTTCCGGGCCGATCGGACAGTCTTCGAGTTCCAGACCGGCCTTGTTCAGCGCACCGGTCAGATCCACGATGACCCAGTTGGCGCAGAGTTTCGGATCGCAACCCGAAGCTTTGACCGTCGCTTCGTAGTAATCGGCGATTTCCCTGGACGCGGTCAGCGCCGCCGCGTCAGCGGCGCCGAGTCGGTATCCGGATTCGAAACGTTGCCGTTTTTGATCCGGCAATTCCGGAAGTTCAAGCCGGACTTCCTCAAGAAAGGCCGGTTCGATTTCCAGCGGCAACAGATCGGGATCCGGAAAATATCGGTAATCGTTCGATTCCTCCTTGCTCCGCATCGGACGGGTTTCGTCGCGGTCCGCGTCATACAAACGCGTCTCCTGAACCACCTTTCCGCCGCCCTCGATCAGATCGATCTGCCTTCCGACTTCATAATGGATGGCTTTCTCGACGAAACGGAATGAATTCAGATTCTTGATTTCGGTACGGGTGCCGAGTTGCTTTCGGCCTTTGGGCCGTACCGATACATTCGCATCGCAGCGGAAGGAGCCCTCCTCAAGGTTGCCGTCGCAGATTCCAAGATAACGCACCAGGGCGTGAATCTTTTTCATATAGGCCGCGGCTTCCCGGGAAGAGCGCAGATCGGGTTCCGATACGATTTCGAGCAAGGGGGTTCCGGCACGATTCAGATCGATCCCGGTCAAGCCGTGAAAATCCTCGTGCAGAGATTTTCCGGCGTCTTCCTCGAGATGGGCCCGGGTCACGCCGATGGTTTTTTCGCAGCCATCGACGAATATCTTCACGCGGCCTTTCCCGACCACGGGCCGCTCGAACTGGCTGATCTGGTATCCTTTCGGCAAATCCGGATAGAAGTAGTTTTTGCGCGCGAAAATCGATTTCGGCGCGATCTCGGCATCGATCGCGAGACCGAACTTGACCGCCATCCGCACCGCTTCCCGATTCAGGACCGGCAACACGCCAGGCAGGCCGAGATCCACGGCACAAGCCTGAGTATTGGCGATCGCGCCATAGGCGGTCGATGCGCCGGAAAAAATCTTGGACTTGGTCGCAAGCTGGGCATGAATTTCCAAGCCGATGACGGTTTCCCATTCCATGATTCGACCTCTCTACTCAAAACCTTCCGGACTGCGCATATGCCAGTCGGTGACCGCCTGATAACGATGCGCAAGATTCAATAATCGGTCCTCGCTGAAGAAATTGCCGATCAATTGCATTCCGGCGGGTTTCCCTTGAATGAACCCGACCGGAATCGAAATGGCCGGAATTCCGGCCAGATTGATCGCGATCGTGAAGATGTCCGAAAGATACATACTGATCGGATCATCGGTTTTCTCCCCGATTCCGAATGCGACGCTCGGTGAAGTGGGTGCAACCAGGACGTCGACCTCTTGAAACGCGTCCTTGAAATCCTGGCTGATCAGGCGGCGGACTTTCTGTGCCTTCAAATAATAAGCATCGTAATAGCCGGCCGAGAGCGCATAGGTTCCCATCAGAATACGCCGCTTGACTTCGGCCCCGAAGCCCTCGCCGCGCGAGCGCATGTACAGGTCGCTTAGATCCTTGGGGTCTTGACATCGATAACCGAAGCGAACCCCGTCGAAACGCGACAGGTTCGCCGAGCATTCGGCCGGAGCGACTACATAATAGACCGGAACAGAAAGGTTGATATGCGGCAGCGAGACTTGCTTTACCTTCGCACCCTGTCGCTGGAATTCCCCGAGCGCGGTTTCGATCCGTGCGGCGATATCGGGCTGCAGATCGACGCCGAAGAATTCTTGCGGAACCCCGATCGTGATCGCGTCGATCTTATCGTTCAGGCCCGCTCGATAGTCCGGTACCAGATGATCGACGCTGGTCGAATCGCGCTCGTCGAAGCCGGCCATGACCTGCAATAGCATCGCCGAGTCTTCCGCGGTCCGGCTCAAGGGTCCCCCCTGATCCAGGCTCGACGCGAATGCAATCATGCCGTATCGGGATACCCGTCCGTAGGTCGGTTTCAAGCCCGTGAGCCCGCAGAACGCGGCGGGCTGCCGGATCGACCCTCCGGTATCGGTTCCGGTCGCGGCCGGGACCAGGCGGGCGGCAACCGCGGCGGCCGAGCCTCCCGACGAACCACCCGGTACCCTGCTCGTATCCCAGGGATTTTTCACCGGACCGTAGAAGCTCGTCTCGTTCGACGAGCCCATCGCGAATTCATCCATGTTCAGCTTGCCGAGCAGCACGGTCCCTGCGTCATGCAAACGGCTGACAACCGTGGCATCGTAAGGAGAGTAAAAATTATCCAGCATTTTCGACCCGCAACTGGTCTTGATCGACCGGGTGCAGAAGATATCCTTGTGCGCGATGGGTATGCCGGTCAAGGGACCGGCCTCGCCGCGCGCAAGTTTCCGATCCGCGGCTTTGGCATCCTGCACGGCTTTTTCCCCGGTCACGGTAATAAAGCAATTGAGCCGTTCATTGTATCGTTCGATTCGCGTCTGGAACGCCTGCGTCACCTCGAGACTGCTGAACTCCTTGCTGTGCAATCCGGCGGATAGTTCGGCGATGGTTTTGTTGTGCATGTCAGAAAATTCGAAAGGGAGGCGCGCGGATTGTGCAGCGCGGGCTTCACGGCAAACGTATTCTATCGCTTTCC
>JAKEEL010000280.1 GCA_022616595.1 Methylococcaceae bacterium | reverse complement strand
TCAGGAGAAATACCATGACTACTTTTGAAATTCGTGATTTGGCAGCCGACAAAGCACTCGACCGTGAAGCGATGGCGGAAATTCGCGGTGGAATGTATGAAGGTTTGCTCGGTGGCATCGATATTCTTTCACCGGACTTCTACAACAAAGTAACCCCGATCATCGGCGCAGCCAGTGTTCCGACTGTTCAAACCAACAACCTGGCCCAGATCGACCACACGGTCGCAACGAACGGCTACGGGATCAACTACGTGAGCAACAACAAGTTCGCGGAACAGATCAACTTCAACGCAATTTCCGACTTCCTGAATCCTTACGTCGGTTAAAGAAGCGTCGCTTCGAGACAACGGAGGCCATGAGCCTCCGTTTTTTTTTTTGGTGTCACTTCCAAGGAGTTCGATAATAGGGAGTCGCATAAGATAAACCTTCCGTTTTTGGGCATGGAAAGGCACGGGTCGGAACGTGATCTGACGCGGACATTGAGGTAAAATTGCGGTCCAATTCATACATAGGTCAAAGGTTTTCGATTGCTGAACCGCCATTCTGACCAGTTTGGCGACTTCCTGAATCCAAACTGGCGGGGAAGCTGAAAATTTTTGCGGTCTTGTCCGAATGGTGGAATTTAAAGATGAACGTTTATTTTGCGATCGCCTGGATTGTTACGCTGCTGGTCTCCGGCTGCGCTGCTTCGCCGACTGCGTCTTCCACGGAGCCCGGCCGTTCCGCGATAATCGAAGAAGGCGTGAAAGTGGTTCCGGGTACCGACCAGGATGTATTGATTCTGCGCCAGCCAGGCGCCACGAAGGATCAAGCGGCCCTTAAGCGTCCGGGAGGCAAAAAACCGGATCGCGATGCGAGTGCGAATCTTTGTCCGCCGGGGCAATTGATGGCAATCCGGGTGGTTTCCGGGGAAACCGGGACCCGAACCACGGAAGAATGCGTGACGCCGTTTGCGTCCATGGGGCAAAAGTATAAGCGGCAACAACCGGTGGCGATCAAGCTCCGCAACTCAGGCGGTAGCCTGAAGGCCAAGACCGTTACTAGAAAGCAATAATGATTCCGGACCGTTGATTGTTCTTTCGTGATCGTTGACCATGCCGGCTTGCGTCCGGATGCAAGATCACGCGGCTTCGCTTCAGTTGGCAATTTTTTTGCCTGTAAAATGCTCAAGAGGGCGGATGACATCACCGCGACGATGAATTCGGCGCGCACCTGTTGGCCCTTCAAGCATCGCGATTAACCAATGAGCGCGGAATCGCGGTCCATGCGCACCACTTTGATTCACGAACCCCGCAGTGTGCAAGGGCCGTCCCGAGGTTTGTGCGTAATTGGTGCATCAAAGTGCTGGAAAGGGGTCGATGGATGCGATAATGACTCCACGGGTTCGAAGTCGTACTCCATCAAATGGGAGACAATAAACCAACCATGACTCAATCATTCTTCCCGGTGTTCGGATGGCTATTCGCGTCGCATTGAATCATAAGACCAGTTATCATTTTGATCGCCGGGTGTCCCTGTCTCCGCATGTGATCCGGCTGCGGCCGGCCGTGCACACGCGAACCCCGATCGAAGCCTATTCGCTCAGCATCACGCCGAAACAGCACTTTATCAATTGGCAACAGGACCCCTTCGGAAATTTCCTGGCCCGGGTCGTGTTCCCGAACCCGGTGCGGGAGTTGATTATCGAGGTCGATCTCGTCGCGGAAATGACCGTGATCAATCCCTTCGACTTTTTTGTGGAAGAGTCCGCCAAAGACTACCCGTTCCGTTACGAAAGGCAACTCTACAAGGAACTCGCGCCCTATTTCGAAATCACCGACGACGGACCAAGGCTTAAAAATTGGCTGTCGCGATTCGAGCACAGCGAGAAACCCATCAACGATTTTCTGGTTGATCTGAACCAGAGCCTGCAGCGTGAGATCGCCTACACGGTGCGCATGGAGCCCGGTATCCAGTCCTGCGAAACCACGCTGGAGAAATCCCTGGGTTCCTGCCGCGATAGCGGATGGCTGCTGGTCCAGATTCTCAGACATTTGGGGCTCGCGGCGAGATTCGTTTCGGGTTATCTGATACAGCTGAGCCCGGACGTCAAACCATTGGAAGGCCCTGCGGGAGCCGAGCACGATTTCACCGATCTTCATGCCTGGGCCGAAGTTTACCTGCCGGGTGCGGGTTGGGTCGGATTGGATCCGACGTCAGGACTGTTCGCGGGCGAAGGCCATATTCCGCTTTCCTGTACGCCGCATCCGGTCAGCGCGGCGCCGATCACGGGACGCACGGAAACGTGCGAAGTCAGGTTCGAATTCACCAACCGTATCCAGCGCATCCATGAAGACCCCCGGGTCACCAAACCCTACACGGAAGCCGAGTGGAACGCGATCGACGCGCTCGGAATAAAAGTCGATGACGATTTGGTTGCAGGAGATGTCCGTCTGACCATGGGCGGAGAGCCGACCTTCGTATCGATCGACGACATGGATTCGGCGCAGTGGAATACAGAGGCCCTCGGCGAGCACAAGCGGGAATTGGCCGAATCCATGCTGAAAAGACTATGGGAGCGTTTCGGTCCGGGCGGTGTTTTGCATTTCGGACAAGGCAAGTGGTATCCCGGCGAGTCCCTGCCGCGCTGGGCTTTGTCGTGTTTCTGGCGAAAAGACGGTAAACCGGTGTGGCGCAATCCGGACCTGATCGCGGCGCGCGATCCCGATTCCGGATTGGGTATCGAGCAGGCCGAACGCTTCGCGCGCCAGATCGCAAGCCAACTCGGACTTTCCGATCGGAATATCATGCCGGCATTCGAGGACACCCTTTATTATTTATGGAAGGAAAGCAACGAACCGGTCAATATCGACCCGGGCGATGCGAGACTCGCCGATTCAGGTGAACGACAGCGGCTCGCGAGGCTGTTGTCGGGTGACCTCAGACTACCGAAAGGCTATGTATTGCCCTTGCGGTGGAACGACACCCACCATGAGTGGGAAAGTTGCGCGTGGCAATTCAGGCGCGGACACCTGTTCCTGATTCCGGGGGATTCGCCGATCGGATTGCGCCTGCCTTTGGATTCGCTGGTGTGGGTTCCCGAAAGTGAACGCGAAGTCCAATACGAACGAAGTCAGTTCGAAAACCTGCCGCCGCTTCGCGACTACATTCATCAGGACAGGCAGCGTACGAGCCTCGCGGCGGGTCCTCCGGAGTCCGAATTGACAACCGCGAGGCCGAAACCGAAGAAGCATCGGAAGAACTCCGCATATCCCTTCATTACCGCGCTGTGTTTCGAGGTAAGGGAGGGCGTGCTGTATGGTTTCCTGCCGCCCCAGACGCACCTCGAGCATTATCTGGATCTGGTCGCGGCGATCGAAGCGACCGCCGCGGAACTGAAACTCCCGATCCGGCTGGAAGGCTACGAGCCGCCCAAGGATTATCGTCTGGAAAGGCTCGCGATCACGCCCGACCCCGGCGTGATCGAGGTCAACGTTCATCCGGCCGGAAGCTGGACCGAACTGGTTCGAACGACCGAGATACTTTACGAGGAATCGCATCGGAATCGACTGGCCACGGAAAAGTTCATGGTGGATGGCCGGCACACCGGAACCGGCGGGGGCAATCATGTCACGATCGGCGCGGAAAGACCCGCCGACAGCCCGACCTTGCGCAGGCCCGATCTGTTGCGCAGCCTGATCACGTACTGGCAGCACCACCCCGGATTGTCCTTTTTGTTCTCGGGCCAGTTCATCGGTCCGACCAGCCAGGCGCCGCGTGTGGACGAGGCGCGCAACGAAAATCTCTATGAACTCGAGATCGCGTTCCAGCAGATGCCCGAGGGCGATATCCACACCCCGTGGCTGGTCGACCGGCTGCTCAGGAACCTGCTCGTGGATATCACCGGCAATACTCATCGCGCGGAATTTTGCATCGATAAGCTCTATTCACCGGATTCGGCCTCGAGGCGGCTCGGTCTCGTGGAGTTCCGCGGTTTCGAGATGCCGCCCCACGCGCGCATGAGCCTGGTCCAGATGCTGCTCTTGCGGACCCTGATCGCGCGCTTCTGGCACAAGCCTTATCGGTTCCCGCTGGTCCGTTGGGGCACGGAATTGCATGACCGCTTCATGCTGCCCCATTATGTCTGGGCCGACGTGCTGGATGTCATCACGGATCTGCAGCGCGATGGCTACCCCTTTCAACCCGAATGGCTGAAACCCTTTCTGGAGTTTCGCTTTCCGCATATCGGCACGACCACGGTCCAGGATATCCAACTGCATCTCAACTGTGCGATCGAGCCTTGGCATGTATTGGGCGAGGAGGTCTCTCTGTCCGGCACGTCACGCTATGTCGATTCCTCGCTGGAACGCATCCAGGTCAAAGCGACCGGCCTCACGGACTCGCGCTTCGTGGTCACCTGCAACGGCCGCCGGGTGCCGCTCAGGAATACCGGCACGCATGGCGAATACGTCGCCGGGATCCGCTTCCGGGCCTGGCAGCCGCCGTCCGCGCTGCATCCGACCATCGGCATTCATTCGCCGCTGGTGATCGACCTCGTTGACAACTGGAGCGGTCGGTCCATCGGCGGCTGCACCTATCATGTTTCGCATCCGGGCGGAAGGGCCTATGACGACTATCCGGTCAATGCCTATGCCGCGGAAACCAGAAGGATCAGCCGGTTCTGGGGCTTCGGGCATACTCCTGGCGTGATCCGGCCGCCGCCGGAGATTGCGGGGCTCGGCCGGTTCGACCCGCAAGGGCATGTACCGGGTCCGATGAAGGTGCCGGAAGAAGAGCCGAATGCCGAATATCCGCATACCCTCGATCTGCGCAGAAAGATGAATACCTGAGGTCCGGCGTTTGTAAAACGATCATCGAGAAAGCCCATGAGCATCAACTGGAACGCATATTCCGCGGGGAACTTTTACGACGAACTGATCAGCAGTCCGGGTAACGCCAGGGTTTGTGCGCGGGGGTTGATTTCCTACCTCGGCTCGCTGAGCGCCGACGAGATGGAGATGCGCCAGCAAGCGGCCGATATCGTGATTCGCGAGATGGGAGTGTCCTTCACGGTGTATTCGGACGGCGAGAACATCGACCGATCCTGGCCGCTCGATATCATCCCGCGGGTGATCGCGCTGAAGGAATGGGACACGGTCGCCGAGGGCCTCAGGCAGCGATTGAAAGCATTGAACCTTTTTATCAATGACGTTTACAACGAACAGCAGATTATCCAGGACGGGATCGTTCCGGCCGAATTGGTTCTGGAGTCGCGCAATTTTCTCAAGCCTTGCCGCGGCATTGGACCGCCGCATGGAGTCTGGGCGAATATCTGCGGCACCGACCTGGTACGCGATGAAAAGGGCCGCTTTTTTGTTCTGGAAGATAATCTGCGCGTGCCCTCGGGCGTTTCCTACATGATGGAGAACCGCGAGGTCATCAAGCGCGTATTTCCGGAAATGTTCGAACATTACAGCATCCATCCGGTCGACGATTATCCTTCGCGATTGTACGAGATGCTGGCGTCTCTTTCGCCGCGCAAAAAATCCAAACCGGTGATCGTGGTATTGACGCCCGGCGTGTACAACTCCGCTTATTTCGAGCATTCCTTCCTGGCTCAGGAAACGGGTACCGAACTGGTCGAGGGCTGCGATCTGTTTGTCGGGGACGACGATTTTGTTTATGTCAGAACCATCGACGGAGCGGTTCGGGTCGATGTGATTTACCGCCGCATCGACGACATTTTCATGGATCCCGAAGTGTTTCGCAAAGACTCGGTGCTGGGGGTTCCGGGCATCATGCGATCCTGGAAAAAGGGCAAGGTCGCGATCGCGAATGCGCCCGGCAGCGGGGTTGCCGATGACAAGGTGATTTACGCTTTCGTGCCGGAGATGATCCGCTATTATCTGAACGAAGACGCGATACTCCCGAATGTACCGACTTATCTGTGCATGAACCCGGATGAACGTGGATTCGTTCTGGATCATCTGGATAAACTGGTCGTGAAACCGGCCAACGAATCCGGCGGCTACGGGATTGTGATCGGACCTCATGCGAGCGAATCCGAACGCCGCAAGGCAGCCCGCAATATCCGGAAAACACCGCGCAATTTCATCGCGCAACCCATGCTGGCCTTGTCCACCGCTCCAACCTTGTGTGAAAGGAATGCCGAGCCGCGCCATCTGGATCTGCGTCCTTTCATCCTGCAGGGGGATTCGATCTATGTCACGATGGGCGGGCTGACCCGGGTGGCCCTGAAGAAGGGCTCGCTGGTCGTGAATTCATCCCAGGGCGGAGGCAGCAAGGATACCTGGATCGTCGAAAGGAATATTTGACATGCTTTTATCCAGAGTCGCGGAACGCATCTACTGGCTGGCCCGTTATCTGGAGCGCGCTCAGAACACCACCCAATTGATCAACGTGCAATGCCATGTTCTTTTGGATCTGCCCTTCGGAACCGAACTCGGCTGGGGTACGCTGCTCCGCATCACCAGCACCGAATCCAGTTTTTTCTCGCGCTACAAGAATCTGACCGAACGCAATATCGTTAAATTCATGCTCGCCGACCTGGATAATCCGGGCTCGATCATGACCTCGCTGCGCAACGCCCGGGAAAATATCCGGACAACCCGCGACATCCTGCCTTTCATGCTGTGGGAAGAGGTGAACGAGTTGTATCTGTACGCGAACGACCATGTTTCGGGCTCTCTGACTCGACGAGACCGTTACGAATTCCTCGAGGAAATCCGCTGCGGCTGCCAGCAGATCGGAGGACTTCTGGACCGTCATTTGAACCGCGATGAAGTCTTCGATTTCATTAAATTGGGTAGTTACATCGAACGCGCGGACATGACGACCCGGATTCTCGATGTCGCGGCCTCATTGCTGTTGAAGCGCGGACCGTCTTCTTCGGCCATCGATGACCTTTTGTGGATGAGCGTGCTGAAATCGCTGCACGGGTTGACGATGTATCGCAGGCATTACGGCCCGAAAGTGACCGCCGAAAATGTCGTGCAGTTCGCCCTGACACATCGCCAGTACCCCTGCGCGGTCGGGTATTCCATGCAGCAAATCGAATCCTTGCTGGCCACCTTGAAGAATCCCGGCGAGGCGAAGAAGATCACTCAATCCATTTTGCGCAAGCTCGACGATACCGAGTTTTCATCCTTGCTCGAAGAACCCGCGGCGGAAAAGGGATTGCATGGCTTCCTGGATCATATCCAGATCGACTTGATCGATCTGCATGGCAAAATCAGCAGCGCCTGGTTCGAATATGAATCATGAAACGCTTTCGATGCGGTTGCGGAAACGAAGTTTTCTTTGAGAACACCTTTTGCGAAGCTTGCAGTCGAGTATTGGGTTTCGATCCCGAGACTCGCGAGATCCACACATTGGTTCCCCGCTCCATGCCGGTCTTCGAGAGCAAGGTCAACGGCCGGGGATATCGATTGTGCGCGAATTTCACCGGCCACGAGGTCTGCAACTGGCTGGTCGCGGAATTCGACCAAAGTCCATTTTGCCAGGGCTGCCGTCTAAACCGGACCATTCCGGACCTCGACATCGCGGTCAATCTGATCCGCTGGCGGAAAATCGAGAAAGCCAAGAAACGCCTGTTGTACACCTTGTATTCGCTGCGTCTGCCGCTCGTCGACAAGACACGCGACCCGGAAAAGGGATTATTCTTCGAATTCATGGAGAACAGTCGAACCGATCTGCATAACGTCGAAGATACGGTGACCACCGGACACTTCAACGGAGTGATCACGATCAATGTGCTGGAAGCCGATCGACTGTACCGGGAAAAAATGCGGCGGCAGATGCAGGAGCCGTACCGGACCGTGCTCGGTCATTTCCGCCACGAAATCGGCCATTATTACTGGGAGTATCTGTTTCCGGACCATGATGCGCGTTCGAGGTTCCGGAAAGTATTCGGCGACGAGCAGATTGCGTATGCCGAAGCGCTCGACCGCTACTACAAAAACGGCCCTTCAAGCGGCTGGCAAAGGGATCATATCACCGCCTACGCGGCCTCCCACCCGCTCGAGGACTGGGCGGAAACCTGGGCGCACTATCTACATATGCAGGATACGCTGGAAACCGCGCGTGCATGGCAGGCTTTCATTTCGCCGCAAACGCATGATTTCGACGCAGACCTGCAACAATGGATCGACTTGACCATCGTTGCCAATCAACTCAATCGGAGCATGGGACTCGCCGATCTCTATCCCTTCGTGATCACAGCCAATGTCCGGAAAAAACTGGCATTCATCCACCGGATTGTTCAGGATTCAGGCGTTTCAGATTGAGTTTCGGCATTTCCTTGAAGGCGTTCACGACCTTCTCGTCCCAGGCGTGTTTGAGTTCCTGCAGGTAAGGATTATCTTCGGTGAGGCTCATCCGCTCGTGCAGATGAAACGAATCGTTCTCGTAGACGACCAATTCGATCGGCGGCCCGACCGAAACATTGCTTCGCATGGTCGAATCCATGGATACCAGTGCGCAACTGACCGCATCATCGATCGGGGTGTCGGGGCGAATGATCCGGTCCAGAATCGGCTTGCCGTATTTGGTTTCTCCGATCTGCAGGAACGGAGCATGAGTGGAGGCCTGTATGTGATTGCCCTGCGGATAGATCAGAAAGATATCCTGCGGATAACCGCTGATCTGCCCGCCGAATATGAAGGTCGCTTCCGGATTGAAACCCGAACCCGCGCTCGCGTTCAGGTGCTTGGTCTGTTCCGAGGCACTGACGCGCCCGACATAATCCGCGGCTTCGTTCAAATCCCGTACGGTAAACAGGTTGACAGGCGCCCGGTCATTGATCTGTTTGGTAAGCTGATTCGCGACCGCCTGGGTGGTTGCCAGATTTCCGGCGCTCAGCAGCACGAACTGGCGCTTTTTGCGCAGTCCCCAAGTGTACATCTTGCTGTAGGTGCTGATCTGATCAATACCCGCATTGGTCCTGGAGTCGGAGCAAAACACCAATCCGGCGGACAATTTTATTGCGACGCAATATGTCATGAAACAATCGTGAACGCGACTTCGGTGCTTGGAATTTCGGCGAAACATTATACCTAAATTTAGACCCGATCAATCGAGCCATTACGGCAAACGCAAGAACACGCTGCCGTTGATCGCGGCAGCGGGGTTCGGGCCGATTTTCGGCCCTGTCGAAATCAAGCGAGCCAACCCGATGTCTCAGGAACCCGTGGGTCCGCGAAGAATTGTGGGTCCGTCAATAGCCGCGGGCAGTCCGTCGATTGTTGCGTGCG